>CAZOON010000022.1:0-11173 GCA_964581445.1 uncultured Halanaerobiales bacterium
CTTTACCAGAAGACATATTTTTAACAAATACATCAAGTAATCCTATAGAAAGACTGGCACCAGCCAATCCTGCCAATGAACCGCTAATTAAAACAGAAATATATCTAATAAAAATAACGTTAATACCCACACTATCTGCTGCTTCTGGATGTTCACCCACTGCTCTAATCCTCAAGCCAAATGGTGTTTTAAATAAAACCCAGTATGATATAAGTACTAAAATCAGAGCAAAATAAACAAATGGTATATGATTACCAATGATATCTCCAATAATAGGAATATCTTTTATAATTGGAATAGACCAATTTTTTAATTTATTTACACCTGGTGATTGTCCCGCCCTGTTAAACATGACTTTTAATAAAAACCCGGTAACACCAGTAGCAAATATATTTATTGCAGTACCACTAACTACTTGGTTGGCCTTCAAAGTAATTGAAACAAAACCGTGCACTACTGATACTAAAACACCTGCTAATATAGCAAATAAAACGCCTAACCAGGGATTACCTGTAATATATGAACCGGCCATGGCTACAAATGCACCAATTAACATTATTCCTTCTAGGGCTATATTTATGACACCAGACCTTTCAGAAAATACTCCCCCCAGTGCTGCAAGAATAAGTGGAGTAGCTAATCTTAAAGTTGTGCTTAAAAGGGCAACAATATTATTAATTAGCATCTATAGCCCTCCTCTTAAGTTTTTTTGATATAATTGTAAAGAGATATTCAGCAGCAACAAAAATTATAATAATTGCCTGGATAATTTCAATAACTTCTTTGGGTACTCCCGCCATACTCTGCATCTGCATTGAGCCTCTTGCAAGAACTCCAAAGAGTAATGCACCAAGCACAACCCCAGCTGGATGATTTTTTCCTAGTAAAGCAACAGCAATACCAGTAAATCCATAACCAATAAAACCAAAGGGCTGATATGCTCTAAATTCCAGTCCCAATACCTGTGTTGCCCCGGCCAGTCCAGCCAGAGAACCACTTATAAACATAGATAAAACTAAATTTTTGGCAACATGAATTCCCCCATATTCAGATGCAACAGGATTTAATCCTACTGCCCTCAATTCATATCCTAAAGAAGTTTTCCAGAGTATATAATAAATAATTAACGCAGCTAACAGGGCAATAAATATACTGGCATTTAATCTAGAACCAGGTATAAATCTAAATAGTCTTGCACTTTGATAAATCTTTGGTGTTGCCGGAATCGGCCCCGGTGCTTTCCAGAGGTCTCCTACTAAGTATCCTACTAAATACAATGCAATGTAATTCATCATAATTGTAGTAATAACCTCATGTACACCCAGTGACGCCTTTAAATAACCAGCAAATCCACCCCATAGCCCACCAGCAATAATACCAAACAATAAGGCCAGAGGAACATGTAAAAAAGGAGGAAGTTGAATTACATAACCAATCCAGGCAGCCGCAGTATAAGCAACTAAAAACTGACCATCTCCACCTATGTTAAATAATCCTGTTCGAAATGCAAAGGCTACTGCAAGACCTGTAAATATTAGAGGGCTAGTATTTAATAAGGTTTCTGCAAATCCCCTGACACTTCCAAATGCACTATTCCATAAAACTTTATAAGCTTCAATGGGACTACTGCCAACAATCATCATAAAAATCGCCCCAACAATTAGACCTATAATTACTGCTATTACAGGCATAATTATCTCTGCAAGAGATTTATAAGCAAAATGTTTAGCTTTCTCTTCAGTAATTTTTCGATCCTTATTCATAGTTTTTAGCCCCTTCTTCAGTAGCACCAGCCATTAATAAACCCAATTTTTCTTCTGTTGCATCTTTTCTATCAAGTATATCAACTATCTGCCCTTCATAAATTACTGCAATTCTATCACTTAAACTTAATATTTCATCTAATTCCAGGGATATTAATAAAATACCTTTTCCAGAATCCCTTTGCTCTATTAATCTTTTGTGTATAAATTCAATAGCTCCTACATCAACTCCTCTAGTTGGTTGAGCTGCAATAAGAAGTTCAGGTTCCCTATTAAATTCACGGGCTAAGATTACTTTTTGTTGATTACCTCCAGAAAGAGATTTAGCCATAATATTTTCAGAGGGTGTTCTTACATCAAATTCTTTTATTAAATCTCTAGCAACCTTCTTAATTTTATTATAATTCATATTTATACCCCGGGCATATGGTGGCCTATAATGATTACCAAGTATTAAATTCTCATATAGAGTAAATCCCATGATAAGTCCACGTTTTTGCCGGTCCTCAGGAATATGAGAAACACCTGCCTCAATTATTTCTCTGGTTGATAAAGAAGAAATATCCTCATCTTTTAATTTTATAGACCCCTTTTCAAATTTACGTAATCCAGTTAAAACTTCAGTTAATTCAGATTGCCCATTACCATCCACTCCTGCTATACCTAAAATTTCTCCCCTTTTCACATTGAAGTTTATTCCATCTAATGCAGGTAAATCTCTATCGTTATGGGCAAATATATTATTAACACTTAAAATTATTTCACCAGCCTGAGCCTCTTCTTTTTCAACTTCCAGTAATACTTCTCTACCTACCATCATTCTGGCCAGTTCATTCTTACTGGCCGTCTCTGTGGGAACTGTATCCATAATCTTGCCACCTCTAATAACAGTAACCCTATTTGAAATAGCTTTAACTTCTTTTAATTTATGAGTTATAAAAATAATTGATTTCCCTTCATCTGTTAAACTTTTCATAATTGTTACCAGTTCTTCAACTTCCTGAGGGGTTAAAACAGCAGTTGGCTCATCAAGAATCAGGATATCTGCACCCCTGTATAATGCCTTTAATATCTCAACCCTTTGTTGCATACCCACAGAAATATCCTGAACCCTGGCTTCAGCCTCAACATTTAATCCATATTGTTTTGATATTTTATTAGTTTGCTGTATAGCTTTTTTATTATCTAAAAAACCATTTTTAACCGGCTCACTACCCAGTACGATATTTTCTGCAACAGTAAAGGGAGGTACTAGCATAAAATGTTGATGTACCATTCCAATACCATTTTTGATAGCTACATTAGGTGAAGATATTTCAACTTTATTTCCATTAATAAATATTTCTCCCTTATCTGCCTGATATAGACCATATAGACATTTCATCAAAGTAGTTTTTCCAGCACCATTTTCTCCAAGCAGGGCATGAATCTCTCCTTTTTCAAGACTAAAATTCACATTATCATTTGCTAATACACCAGGAAATCTCTTTGTAATTCCCCTCATATTTACAACAATCTCATTAGTCATCTAAACCCTCCTCATCTAATTCTTCTAATACATCTTGATTGAGAAATGTTTCTAGTTCATCTTCACTTATTAATACTTCTCTGGGTTTACTTCCGGCATAGGGACCTACAATACTTTCTTCTTCCATAATGTCTATTAAGCGTGCAGCCCTGGAATGGCCAATATGCAGCCTCCTTTGTAGCATAGAAATAGAAGCCCTATATTTTACAACTAATGTAACAGCCTCCTGGTATAATTTATCTTTCTCTTCATTTGTCTTAATCTCTACTTTTTTAATATCATCCAATTCAACATTATATTCAGGGTCAGCCTGACTTTTTAAATAAGAGACTAAGTGACTTATCTCTTCATTATCTATATAAGTCCCCTGTATTCTAACAGGTTTTTTGGCTCCTACTGGTGAAAACAACATATCACCAGTACCCAGTAGTTTTTCTGCTCCACCCATATCGAGAACAGTTCTGGAATCTGTCTGCGAAGAAACTGCAAACGAAATTCTACTTGGAATATTGGCTTTAATTAAACCTGTTATTACATCAACAGATGGACGTTGAGTTGCAATTATCAAATGAATTCCTGCAGCCCTGGACATCTGGGCCAAACGACATATATTATCTTCAACTTCACTTGCAGCAACCATCATTAAATCAGATAATTCATCAATAATGACTACTATATATGGTAAACTATTTTCTTCATCTACATATTTATTATAAGAGCTAATTCCCCTTGTCCCACTATCAGAAAAAAGGTCATATCTTGCCTCCATTTCATCTACAACCAGTTTCAACACACTTGAAGATTTTTTCGGATCTGTAACAACAGGTGAAAAAAGATGAGGAAGACCATTGTAATGATTAAGCTCCACTTTTTTAGGATCAATAAGAATAAATTTTACTTCATCAGGGGTTGATTTAAAAATAATACTTGATATTAAAGAATTTATACAGACACTCTTACCAGAGCCAGTAGCTCCTGCAACAAGCAAATGCGGCATTTGAGTTAAATCAGCAACAACTGCTTCACCATCTATACCTTTACCCAGTGCAAGTGATAACTTACTATTTGATTTTTCAAATTCCTTGCTTATTATAACATCCCTTAATCTTACAGCAAGCTTTCCATTATGAGGAACCTCAATTCCTACTGCAGCCTTACCCGGAATTGGTGCTTCAATCCTGACATCTGATGATGCCAGAGAAAGGGCAATATCATCTGCCAGGTTAACAATTTTGCTCACTTTTACTCCAGAAGCAGGCTGGACTTCATATCTTGTTATCGTTGGACCATGTTTTACCCTATTTACTTTTGCTTCAACACCAAAACTATTAAGAGTTTTTTCCAATAATTCTGATTTATTATCCAATCTATATTTTTTCTTTTTGGATGCCTTTAAAATATTAATATCAGGCAATTGATATTTGCCATTATAATCAAATTTAAGTTCTTCATCATTAATCTCTGCTTCCTCATTTAGATCAGTTTCAAAGCTTTCCTCTTCAAATTTATTCTCCTCTACTACTGCAACTTCACCATTATCTATATAAGCATTAAGATATTCATCATCTTCTTTTAGTCCCATATTATCCATTTCTTCATTAATCTTTTTATGTTTTTTATTATCCCTATTAAAAATCTTATTAAAAATAGTATGTAAATAAATATCAGTCCATAATAAAATACCAATTATTAAAAAAGCTAAAATAATAATATAGACACCAGTCACACCAGCAACTTGAATTAATCCCCAGGATATAAAACCAGCAACTATACCACCACCCTTACCCAAAAGTGCATAATCAAGGGCAAATTGAGAATATAGATAAGTATGTACTAAGGCAAAAACAAAAATATAAGAAATAAAAAAACCAGTTAATCTAATATTTATTTTGACAGTCTTTAACCTTATTAGTGCAATACCCCAGATAATTAATAAAATAGGGATAAGATAATATCCTGAACCAATCAAATATTTATAAGATTTAATCAATACTTCTCCTGCTAATCCTGTTGAAGTAAAAATTGAAATTAAACTAAGTATACCAAGGGTAATAATTAATATACCAATAATTTCATTTTTTCTTTTTTCTGTTTCTGCATACTCTTTTTCATCATTTAACAAATCATCTTCCTGGGTCTCCATCCACAACACCTCCTATAAAAATATTCTACATACCTTAAAATAATCCTGCCCATATAATAACCATAAAACCTACTAACCAGCAATAGTATGAAAAAATAATTAAACTACCTGTTCTAAGTACATATAATAAATATTTAATTGCTAAATATCCCGCTACAGCTGATGAGAATACACCTGCAATAATTACAGGCCAGGTTAAACCAACTAAACCATTACCCATAACATCAAATAATTCAAGTAAATTTGCCCCAAATATTACAGGTATAGATAATAAAAAAGAATATCTTGCAGCATCTTCTCTCTTTAAACCCTGCAAAAGAGATGCAACTATTGTAGCACCAGACCTTGATATTCCAGGTATAATAGCCATACTTTGAACTAAGCCAACCAAAAAAGCATTATGAGTCTTAAAATCAATAATTTCCTTCTTAGTTTTAGATAATATTTCTGCTAAATAAAGTAAAATCCCTGTAATCAGAAGCATAAATCCAGTATTTAAAACAGATTCAAATAATGAAGTAAAAAAATCCTTAAAAAGGATTCCAATTACTGCTGTAGGTATAGCGCCAACAATTATTAGATATATTAAATGATGTTTATCTTTTTTGAATAATACAATATCCTTAATATCATCCCAAAATATAATGATAACAGGAATAAGTGTACCAAAATGAAGAAATACATCCAGGGTAAGTTGACCTGTATTAAAACCAAGTATTTTTTGAAATATTACAAGATGTCCAGAACTAGAGACAGGTAAAAATTCAGTTAAACCCTGAATAATACCCAGTAAAAATGATTTTATAATTTGCATATATATCACTCCTCAAAAAAACTAATAAAAGTATTAAAAAAAGGCAAAAATAATAAAAGGTTAAATATATTAAATATTGTATGGGCATTTGCCAATTGCCTACTAATATTCCCCCCTGTAAATTTAATAATACTAAAAAATATATTATAAAAGGGAATAAGAATAATTACAGCAGCAAAATTATATATAAATTGAGCAATAGCCAGAGATTTTGCATATTTATTCCCATTAATCGCTGCTATAATAGCTGTTATACAGGTGCCAATATTACTACCAAGAATAACTGCTATTGCAGTAGAAAGGTCAATAATATCAACCTTAAGCAAACTGAGAATTATGCCTGAAACAGCACTACTACTTTGCATTATTGAAGTAACAAACAAACCATAAATAATAGCTGATAATAAATTATCTGCCATACTTAATAAATTAGAAAAAAAAATAATTTTATCAGGATTATTAAAGTATAATAATATCATCTTAAAACCTGTAAAAATTATAGCAAAATTAAAAACAATCATTGTATAATAGTGATATTTAAATCTTTTAATTAAGATATCATAAATCAAAAATATAAAAACCAAAATTAATAATATATAATAATAATCCACTATTGGAGTAGATATTAATTGCAAAGTTAATGTTGTGCCGATATTAGCACCCATAATAATGGCAAAAGCTGCTTTGAGTTTAATCAGACCTGCATTTAATAAAGATATTAATACAATTGATACTACACTACTGCTTTGCAATATAGCTGTAGAAATTAAACCAATTAAAATAGCTACAAAAAAACTATTAGTATATTTAATAATATAATTCCTAATTTTTTTACTTGCTAGTTTTTCAAAATATTTTTTTATCAAATGAATTACGGATATAAATAAAAAAAACACCACAAAAAAAATCATAGTTATATCATCCCAAAAAAATTATATTTTAATAATATAACTATGCCTGACATTGCTATTTTATCATTATTTTCCGCTTATATGCAAATCAGTTTTTATTAATTTTCCAGGGTTTAAATTTGAATTCAAATAAACTCTCGGGTCTGTAGTCAAAACCTGCATCACTCGATAAGAACCTGCATCAATTTTTTCCACAATTAATTTTACATCTTTATTATAATTAATAATTTTATAATCAAATGAAATATTATCCCAGCCCTCAAAAACAAATTCCTTAGGATATATAGAATAATTAATCATTATATACACCTTTTTCATTTTTATTAATCAAATCTCTTAACTTTTTAATTGCTGGAAATAATCCACCAACTTCATTAATTATACCATTATCAACTGCATCCTGTCCTATTAATACTGTACCAACATCCATAACTAAATTACCTGTTTTAAACATTAATGACCTGAAATCTTCTTCACTAATATTGGAATTTTTGGTCACAAAACCAACAACTCTATCCTGCATTTTATCCAGATATTCGTATGTTTGAGGTACACCAATGACCATTCCTGTCAATCTTATGGGATGAATTGTCATGCTTGCTGACTCAACAATAAATCAATAATCAGTAGCAACAGCTACTGGCACTCCTATACTATGACCTCCTCCAAGCACAATAGAAACTGCAGGTTTATTCATACTATTTATCATCTCTGCAATTGCCAATCCCGCTTCAATGTCTCCTCCTACTGTATTTAATATTACAATTAATCCTTTAATATCTGGATTTTCTTCAATAGCTATTAGTTGTGGAATAATATGTTCATATTTTGTTGTCTTATTCTTAGGGGGTAAAACAATATGTCCTTCAATTTGGCCAATAATTATTAAAGAATGAATATCACTTTTTGGGTTTAAGGCAATATTGTTCTGGCCCATATCTTTAATAGTCTTTAATGATAAATTTTCCTGATCATTTTCCTGAATTTTTTCCATCTTATTCCCCTTCCTTTTTCTTATATTATCTGAGTTTTATAAAATTATTATTCAAATAAAAAAACTGCTGATAAAAATCAGCAGTTTAAATCATAATTAAACTTCCATAATGATGGGCAGTATCATCGGTCTACGTTTAATCTTTTTATAAATATAATTATTTAATGAATCCCGAATTGTCTTTTTTAAAGAAGACCATTCAGTAACTTTATTTTCTTCACATTTTCTAAGGGCCTCTTCCACACGTGAATTTGCCTCAGCAATCAATTCTTCAGATTCCCTGATATATACAAATCCCCGGGTAACAATATCCGGCCCTGATAAAATATTACCATTATTATCTATTGTTAACACTACAATAATTACACCATCTTCAGATAATAATCTTCTATCTCGCAAAACTATATTACCTACATCACCTATACCTAGACCATCAACTAATACATCACCGGCCTTAATACTCTCAGTTTTATAAATTCTATCTTCTGTAAATTTTATTCTATCACCAAGACTGGCAATATAGATATTATCTGATTCAATCCCTACTTCTTCAGCTAACTTTGCATGTCTATAAAGATGTCTGTATTCACCATGTGTTGGGACAAGATATTTTGGTTTTGTCAAATTAATCATTAATTTAAGCTCTTCCTGGCTTGCATGTCCAGAAACATGAACACCAGACACATCTTCATAGATTACATTTGCCCCTCTTTCAAAGAGCTGATTAATTGTTTGCCCGATAAATTTCTCATTACCAGGTATAGCTGAGGCAGAAATAACAACAGTATCACCCTCATCGATCTTAATATGATAATGGTCACCACGTGACATCCTGGTAAGAGCAGCCATAGGCTCTCCCTGGCTACCTGTAGTTAACAATACAATCTTATTATCAGGTATATTATCGCAATCTCTAATATCAACAATCATATCTTCAGCTATAGTTAAATAACCCAATCTTCTGGCTATCTCAACATTATTAATCATACTTCTACCTGTTAAGGCTATTTTACGTTTGTATTTAAACGCTGCATCTGCAATTTGTTGTACCCTGTGAATATTAGAAGCAAAAGTAGCAACAATTATCCTTTCTCTAGCTCCTCTAAAAATGTTATCAATAGTATGTCCTACAATCTTTTCAGATAAGGTATAACCCTCATGCTCTACATTTGTGCTATCTGAAAAAAGAGCAAGAACACCAGGCTCACTATCACCTAATTCAGCAAGTTTATGAAAATCTGCCACTCCTCCATCTATTGGGGTTTGGTCAAATTTAAAATCACTGGCATAAACAATAGGTCCCAGTGGGGTATGAAGTGCAAGTGCACAGGTGTCTGCTATACTATGATTAACCTTTATAAATTCAACTTCAAAAGAACTAACCTTTACCAAATTCCCGGGATTAACTACCTTAAGCTTTTTATCTTTAATTCTGTGTTCTTTTAATTTCCCTTCAAGTAAACCAAGAGTTAATTTAGTCCCATAAATAGGCACATCAAGGTCAAGCTCTTTTAATAAATATGGCATTGCCCCAATATGATCTTCATGACCATGTGTTAAAACAATAGCTTTGACCCTATCTTTATTTTCCTTAACATAAGTAAAATCTGGTATAACTAAATCAATCCCTAAAAGATCGTTTTCTGGGAACATGACTCCAGCATCAATAATTAGCAATTCATCATTTACTTCAAGTACCATCATATTTTTTCCGATCTGTCCAACCCCTCCAAGAGGGATCATTGACACATCTCCTATTTTATTGTCTGACATAAATAAATTAAATACACCTCCAAAATTTTAATTATAGTCCCGTTCATCTGCCCGTTATTAACATTATACAGTTTACTATCCAAAAAAACAAGCACCATTTGGTGCTTATAGTAAATTAATCTAATTTAAATTAAATCAAGTCTTTTCAAAATATTCTTTAAAATATCCTTTTTTGAATTATCCAATTCTAAAAGTGGTGGCCTCAAGCCTCCAACATTTTTACCAGTAAGATTCAATGCAGCTTTCACCGGTATTGGGTTAGTTGTCAGAAAAATGCCATTAAAAATTTCTCCTAATCTAATATTGATATTAATTGCTTCTTTAACATTACCTTTTTTAAATGTACTAATCATTTTTTTTATATCTTTGCCTACTAAATGTGAAGCCACACTAACCACCCCATGACCTCCAACACTTAAGATTGGTAAAATATAATTATCATCACCACTATAAATATAAAAATCATTATCATCTATAATTCTTGCTAAATTACTAATCTGACCCATATTGCCACTGGCTTCTTTTATGGCAACAATGTTTTCTATTTTACTTAACTTTTCAACAGTCTCTGCCTCTATATTTCTGGAAGTGCGTCCTGGAACATTATAAATCATAACTGGAAGTGAAGTGCTTAAAGCAATCATTTTAAAATGATTATAGAGACCATCCTGCGGCGGTTTATTATAATAAGGAACTACTGCCATTATACCATCAGCGCCAATTTTTTCAGCATTTTTAGTCATTTCAATACTCTCTGAAGTTGAATATGATCCTGTATTAGCAATAACTGTAGTCTTATCTCCTACAACATCAATTACATTTTCTAAAACCTTTATCTTTTCTGCCTTAGTTAAAACTGGAGACTCTGAGGTAGTTCCTAAAACCAATAAACCATCTGAACCATTTTCAATTAAATATAATGCTAAATCCCTTACCCCCTGATAATCAATTTCTAATTGTTCATCAAAAGGTGTTATCATTGCTGTTAATACTTCACCAAAATCTTTACTCATTATTAACCTCCCTTAAAATTTAATTTTATTAAGGCCAAACGCCCTATGCAATATTTTGACTGCATCTTTTTCTTTTTCTTTTTTCACAAGACACGAAATTGTTGTATGAGAATCCGTTGTCTGAAAAATAGCAATATCTTTTGCCGATAATGCTTCAACTATCCTGGCCATGATTCCAGGCTGACCAGTCATTCCTCCCCCAACTACAGAAACCTTAACATATTCTTCGCTAAG
>CAZOON010000023.1:0-10920 GCA_964581445.1 uncultured Halanaerobiales bacterium
TTAATTATTAATTAATTTTCCAAGATAAATTTCATCTTAATAATTTTTTTCATTTACCTTTTTTTCACCAACCTTTTTTCTTTCATCATATCACCTGCTTGCCTTTAATATTAATTTACCCAAAACATCAGACACAAAGTCAACAGTAGAAATTACACGTGAATATTCCATTCTTGTAGGACCAATAACCCCTATTTTACCCAGAGCTCTTTCATTAAAATGATAAGTAGCCACTACAATACTGCAATTTTGCATTTCACGCAGCCTGTTTTCATGACCTATTTTCACATCTATACCATCTCCACTTAAATCAGAAATAAGCTTCTTTAAAATATCTTTGCGGTCAAGAGTATTCAATACCTTTTTAAGAATATCCATATCATTAAATTCCGGTTGTTCAAGTATATATGAAGTACCACCTAAATAAATCTGCAGATCACCTGATTCACTCAAATTACTCAATTTATTATTCAATAACTGCAATAATTCCTCAGAAATATTTAGCCTTGCCAATAATTCGAGTTCTAATTTCTGAAGAAAATTTGTATTTATCTCTGATAGCTCCATACCTTTTAACTTTTTTGCCAGAAACTCATTTAAATATCTTAATTGTCTTGTAGTTAAGTCCTGATTTAAATTAATAGTTTTATTATTAACAATTCCTGTATCAGTAATTACAAGAATTAAGAGGCGATTTCTGGCCATTTTAATTAGCTGAATTTTTCTTACCTTACTCTCTTCCAGATATGGCTCACTTATCAAGGCCGTATATCTTGTCAGACTGGAAAGCATCTTTACCATACCAGACATGATTTCCTGAATACTTTCTCTTTCATCACTGAATTCATTTAAATTTTCCTTTATTTTATCAGATATATCAATTTTTTGCTCCATTAATATATCAACATAATACCTATAACCTTTATCTGAAGGAACCCTTCCCGCAGATGTATGAGGTTGTTTTAAAAAACCCATTTCTTCCAGATCTGACATTTCGTTCCTTATCGTGGCTGCACTAACACCAAGCTTATAATTACGAGCAATAGTTCTTGAGCCAATAGGTTCTGCTGTGAAAACATGCTCCTGAATGATGGCCTTCAAAACTCTCTTTTTTCTTTTATTTAATTCATCAACCATCATACCACCCCTTTTAGCACTCATTTAAGTAGAGTGCTAATAACTAATAATAAAATAACATATTCATAAATCTTTGTCAAATGTTTTTGCCAAAAATTCTAAAAAGACCTGGTTCCCCAGCATCAAGCCTTTTTCACTAAGTTTTAGCCTATTATTTTCTTTTAATAATAATCCATTTTTCTGTAATTTTTTTATTTTTTCTCCAAAGTAGTCATCAAGTGAATAGCCGCTAAATTTTATAAAATCAGAACATGAAATACCCTCCAATAATCTGAGATTCATAATCATTTTTTCAGCAATCAATTCTTCTTTGTTTAAATTAATCAGCTCTTCAACAGCTAGTCTTCCATCTTTTAATAAATTAATATATTTTTCAACATTACTATAATTATAATATCTCTTTTTACCGGTAAAACCATGTGCCGCTGCACCCATTCCTAAAAAAGGTTCATATCTCCAATAAATTTGATTATGTTTTGAACGAAAAGAAGGTTTAGAAAAACTGGATATTTCATATTGATTATATCCATTTTTAGAAAGATATTCTCTGGCCTCAATATACATATTTGCATCAAGGTCTTCATCAAAAGTAGAAATCTCACCATTTTTTATAAGTCTTCCAATTTCAGTATCTTTATCAATTTCCAGATTATATAATGAAATATGAGTCGGGTTAAAAAAAATTGCATTTTGTAAAGATTCTTTCCAATTACTTAGCTCCTGTCCTGGTATAGCAAACATAAGGTCAAGACTATAATTATCAAAAACTTTATTTATCTCTTCAAGTACATATTTTACTCTGGAGGCATCATGTAATCTTCCCAGAAATTTCAATATTTTATCTGAAAAAGATTGAACCCCAAGACTAATCCTATTAATACCTGCAATATTATATGATCTAATCTTTTTTTTGCTTAATGATATGGGATTGGCCTCAAGTGTAATCTCAGCCCCTTTTTTTATACTGAAATATTTATTAATATGGTTTAATATTGAAGATATCTGAGTAGAAGAAAGAAGACTGGGCGTACCACCACCCAGATATATAGTATTAATAGTATTATTATTAATTAACAAGCCGTGGATTTTGATCTCCTTCTTTAAAAATTTTACATAAGTATTTATAATTTCTGCATCATATTTTATAGAAAAAAAATCACAGTATCTGCATTTTTGCTGGCAAAATGGTATATGAAGATAGATACCACTGGCGATATCAAAATCAATCATCATTTCTCTCCAAAATTGTCATAAATGCCTCCTGGGGAATTTCAACACTCCCTACCTGTTTCATTCTTCTTTTTCCCTCTTTTTGTTTTTCAAGTAATTTTCTTTTCCTTGTTATATCTCCACCATAACATTTCTGCAAAACATCTTTTCTTTTAGCCTGAATATTAACCCTGGCAATAATTTTATTAGCAATAGCTGCCTGAACAGGCACCTTAAACATTTGCCTGGGAATAATCTTTTTCAGTCTCCGTACAAGTGAGCGTCCATTTTCCTCTGCATTCTCGCGATGAACAATCGTAGACAGGGCATCAACGGCTTCATTATTAACTAAAATATCAAGTTTAACAAGGTCTTCCTGTCTGTATCCTAAAAATTGATAATCTAAAGTAGCATAACCTCTACTCCTTGATTTTAAAAGGTTAAAAAAATCTGTAATGATTTCACTTAAAGGCATCTCGTAGACCAGTGATACCCGATTCCTATCAAGATATTGCATATCATTAAAAGTACCGCGATTATCCTGACATAATTCCATAGCCTGTCCTATATAATCTTCAGGTACATGTATCTCTGCTTTCACATAAGGCTCTTCAATATATTCAATATCATTTTCCTCAGGAAATAAAGCTGGATTCTCAATTTCTATTAATTCCCCATCCTTTTTCTTAACATTATATACCACACTTGGGGCTGTAATTACTAAATTTAATCCAAATTCTCTTTCCAGACGCTCCTGAATAATTTCCATATGAAGCAAACCCAGAAAACCACATCTAAATCCAAAACCAAGGGCTTCTGATGTCTCTGGCTCAAATGAAAAGGCAGCGTCATTAAGTTGAAGTTTTTCTAAAGCATCTTTTAATAAAGCATAATCTTTATTATCTGTTGGATATAATCCACTATAAACCATGGGTGTCACTTTTTTATACCCTGGCAATGGATGCTCCGCTGCTTGCTCTGCCAGTGTTATAGTATCTCCAACCCTGCAATTTTTTACATTTTTTATCCCCGCTATAATATATCCCACTTCACCTGATCTTAAAATATCCATCTTTTGCATATCTGGATTAAATATACCTACCTCATCAACCTCATATTTATTTCCATTGGACATTAATTTAATATTTTCACCTGCTCTTATACTACCATCAACTATCCTAACATAAGCAATTACCCCCTGATAAGAATCATAGACAGTATCAAAAATTAAAGCCCTCAGTGCTTTGTCAAAAGCATCTTCAGGGGCTGGAACCCTTTCAATTATTGCATCAAGTACTTCTTTTATACCAATTCCTTCTTTTGCGCTGGTTAATATAGCCTCATCCGGGTCAATACCTATATTTATTAACTGTTCTTTTACCATGTCAACTGCAGCATTGGGTAAATCAATCTTATTAAGAATTGGAATAATCTCTAAATCATGCTCCAGCGCCAGATATATATTCGCCAATGTCTGGGCCTCAACCCCCTGCGAACTATCTATTACCAGTAAAGCGCCCTCACATGCTGCCAGGCTTCTGGATACCTCATAGGCAAAATCAACATGTCCCGGTGTATCTATAAGATTTAATTCATAATCATTATAATTTAATCGTACAGCCTGGGCCTTAATAGTAATTCCTCTTTCGCGTTCAAGTTCCATTTTATCAAGAACCTGCTCCTTCATTTCTCTATCATTAAGGGTACCAGTATATTCCAATAATCTATCGGCCAGGGTCGATTTCCCATGATCTATATGAGCTATAATACAAAAATTACGAATTTCTTGCTTCAATTAAATCTCATTCCCCCCTATGTTTCAAGAATTCTTACACATTATATCATTCCAGTTTTTATTTATCAAGAAGGAGCAAATATATTCACTCCATAATTTTATTCATGATAATATAAAGAGGCAATCACTTTTGCCATTAATCTTGCCGCATTAACTGCCTCATAAGTACTATTATTATAATCACCTATCTCCAATAATAAGGCCCGGGGATGGAGGTCCTGATTATAGGTTGTATCCCTGATTTCAATCCTCTGTAATAATCCCGGATACATACTTTTCATCCTATCAGCAAGTTTATGAGCAAAATTAAGATTTTTTTGCCACTCCTGATGGTGTTCTTTTAAATTCAAATGAGCAAAATCATATTTACCATTTGTGACTACAATCATTACTCTGGCAGTTTTTTTACCATTTATAATAGTTGAAATCAATTCTTCTGAAACATTTTTTATTCCATCACGATGAATATCAAATATCATATTTATATCACTGTATTTTTGAATTATTTCCTTTACTGTCTTCCTGGAATTATAATATGAGCGGGAGTATACCTTATCATGTACACGTGTTGAATGTATAATATGAAAATTATATTTATCTGACAGTTGTTTTGCCAATTCATTACCAAGCTGCCCTACATTTCCTATCTCTCCTGGTAATACATGTCCATTATTATCCTGAGTACGGGGATCATCTATAAAAGTTTCTGAAGTATGTGTATGGTAAATAAAGATTGTAGGACTTTCCAGAGGGGTGTTTTCTTTTACTATTTCTTTATTATCAGGTTTTCTTAAATCAAATTTCATTTTAATTATTTGCTCATCATTATCTACAACAGTTTTATATTCTATTTCAGAAGGCTCTTTTAATATGTCAGGAGTATAGTATCCCAATAAAGGTATTTCCCTCTTAAGATATGTCACAGGAACATTAATTTTAACCCTGGTTAAATAATATAATATCTTTTCAGCACTGAAATTTTTCATTACTTTATCCTTAAAATTTTCTTCTAAAGCCTTTTCATAATAACCTTCATCATATGATAGCCAGACAGGTTTTGCCCTGTGGGGAAAATAAATAAATTTATTTATGTTTAAAACAAGTAAAACAATTATTATAATAACTAATGTGAAAAATACAAATCTACTTATATTATTCTCCATAATCATTCCTCCTGTATATTATGTATATTACAAAAATATATCCATTATACCCCTATTATTTGTAGTAAAAAAAAACAAAGAGGCCTTGCGGCCTCAGCTCAAAAAAGATATAAGGATAGATTCTCAGGTGTAATATCAGGATGCAGAGCAACATTTATACCCCCTGCAATTATTCGGCCAACATCTTTGATCAGCTCATCAACACCCTTAGGAGAAACAATCATATCACCCATATAAGGACTTAATACATTATGTACAGTTCTACTTTTTTCCTGCTCACTTACATGTCTGAATCTTTCTCGCTCAGCAGGTGAAAATATATTTCCTTCAAGCAGTTTATCAATTGCATCATTAACAATCGTTACTGCCCCAACAACAGTTGGCACGCCCACTGCTATCACAGGTATATGCATGGATTCCATAGTAATTCCAAGTCTATTCTTACCTATACCTGATCCTGGTGATATTCCGGTATTACTTATTTGAATCGTTGTACCCAGTCTCTTAACATTTTGCGCAGCCAGGGCATCAATGGCAATAATCAAATCTGGTTTAACCATATTCACAACACCTCGAATTATTTCCGCTGTCTGAACACCTGTTAATCCCAGTACTCCAGGCGACAGAGCACATACAGGTCTCATACCTTTTCTAAGTTCAGGTGGTGCCTCCTGATAAAGGTGTCTTGTAACCATAAGTCCATTTAAAACCTCTGGCCCTAAAGCATCTGGAGTAGCATTCCAGTTTCCCAGTCCAACAACGAAAATAGTTGGCTCAACTCCCGGATTAGGACTTATCTCTTGAAAATTAATCATAACTTGAAGCTCATTAGAAACTATTTCACTCAGTTCATCATGAACCTGACGATTTTGTCCTTTCAAACCCTGTGATTCTATAGTAATATATTTCCCTATAACTTTATTTAATGATTTTGCCCCTTGCTCATCCAATATTTCAACCCTTGTTATTACTGCATTATCGCTTCTTTCTTCTTTTACTGAAACACCTTCAATCTCTCCCCCAGTTCTTTGAACCGCAAGATTATGGGCTTCAAGTGCTAAATCAGTATAAACCTTTAAACTCATACTCAGTCTCCTTTAACGTAATTCTGTAGGAACAAAGGCATCTACCACACCTATAACAAAAGCAGCCAATAAAGCTCCCCAGATAGAAACAGTTAATCCGCTGACAATATATTGAGCTGCATAAATAACTACTGCAGAAGTAATAAAACCTATTATTCCTCTATTTTGTGGAGAAACATTTTTCCCTAAAACTGCTTCAACTATAAACCCGAGCAAGGCAATTACTACTGCAGCTATTAATGCATTAATGAAACCTACCATTGAAAATCCTGGTAGTATAAATCCTACAGCAAGTAGTACCAGTGCCGAAACAATAAAGCGAACAATAGTGCCCACCCAATTAAACATCCCTTCACCTCCTCTTTCTCTAATACTTAGAAAATATGCAAACAATAATATAATATCCAGGTTTTGCATTAAATATACCAAAATATAACTTGCATTTCGAAGATTCTCATGTTAAAATTGTTATGATTTGATTTGTACTTATGATTAACTGTTTAAGAATATAAGGAGGTGAATGACTTGCCTATTATTAAATCGGCCAAAAAAAGAGTTAAAACTACTGAAAAGAAAACTGCTCTTAACCGTAAATGGAAAGATTATTTAAAAGATTCTATTAAAGATTTTGAAAAAATTGTAGAAGAAGGCAATACAGAAGAAGCAGAAACCCAATTAAAAGAAACTTTTAAAGCAATTGATAAATCTGTTAACAAAAATATTATTCATAAAAATAATGCTGCCCGAAAAAAATCACGTCTTACAAAAATGCTTAATAATCTTGAATAATTGCACAAAAAGGCTGATTTTTAATATAAAGGGTCTATCTATATAGATAGACCCTTTTTTAAACTTTCAAGAATCGCAATTTCAAGTGCCATTTTTTGATTTGTATATTTACCTGTAACAATTTCTAAATTAGCCTGCAAAAAACGATCAAGAATATCTATTAATTCTCCTTCAGTAAAGTTATTCTCTTGCTTAAAACATTTTTTCACTGGATAAGGATGTATCTTTAAATATCTGGCTATTTCATCAGAACTTTTACCACTTTTTTTCAAATCCTTAACCTGTAATAATAAATTAATCTGTCTAATAATCATAGCCAGTATCAAAAGTGGACTCTCTCCTCTATCTAACATCTCATTTAATAAAAGTAGAGCCTTTTTACTTTTTCTTTCACTAAAATAATCCATTAAATTAAAAATAACCTTTTCTTCAAGCAATTTATCTCGACTGATTATTTTTAAAATATCATCCACAACAACCCTATTTTTCCCCTGACAGAAATTAATAATCTTATTAATTTCTTGATTCAATATATTTAATTCATTATTAAACATTTTTTCTAATAAAAGGATACCTTCTTTGTTAATTTCTATATCTTCTGTTTTAAATTTTCCTCTTATCCATTTATCCAGGTCATATTTACGAGGTGCTTTCAATTCACTGATAATCGCTTTATTCTTTATTTTTTTAATTATTTTTAATCTTTTATCTACTATTCCATGTAGTATAAAAAGAATAATACTACTTTCAGCTGCATTATTAATAATATTTATTATTTTATCATCATCTTTATTTTTTTTGCTGAAAATATTATTAGATCTAATTATTATATATCTATATCTAGAATTAATCGCTAAAGTATTAACACTATTTTTTAGATTAAATAATAACTCATCATCTTCTTCAATTATATTTAAATTAAAATCTCTAATTTCCTCTGTTACAAAACTATCAATGAAAACCTTTTCAAATTCCTTTAATAAGTAATCTTCTTCACCATATATCAGGAGTATATTTTTATCTTTTTTCTTAAACTTATTTATAATTTTTTCAATAGCTTCGATTTTTATTCACCACCTTAAATTAAAAATATACCATAAATATAGTAACATAAAGTTTAAACTTTCTGCAAATAATAATTTTAGCTACTTGTCAGGAGGTGATAATCTGAGCAATAAACCTCTTAATCCTTTAGCCAGAAAGGCCCTTGAAAATTTAAAGTATGAAACAGCCGATGAGTTGGGACTTATAGATAAAATAAAAAATACTGGTTGGGAAGATATGACTACCAGAGAAGTCGGTAAAATTGGGGGTAATATGGTCAGAAAAATGATCAAAAAGGCAGAGAAGGATATGGTTTATAGACCTGACAGGTAGATAATCATAGATCAGGCGGGGATCATTGCCCCGCCTTAATTAACTTCCCAATATATGCTAGCATATACAGAAGAATAATCCCCAATAATAATATTGAATCAAGAAAGGAGGTGAAATAATGGGTATAGGTCAAAAGAATAATACCTTAGTAAATCCACTTGCTGCTCAAGCAATGGAAAAATTTAAATATGAGGTTGCTTCTGAAATTGGATTATCTGTTCCCCAGAGTGGTTACTGGGGTGAATTAACCTCACGTGATTGTGGTGCTGTCGGAGGTCATATGGTTCGTAAAATGATTGAAGCATATGAAAATCAAGCAGCCGGTCAAGGCGGACAACAGGGTCAACAGCAACAGTATTAACGGAATAATATATAAATATTATAAAATGACCTTTAAATGAGCGGATTTATTTCCGCTCATTTAATATTTATTTAAGATAAGTTAATATTTTATATGTGTAGCCATTAGTTTTTATAGTAATTGCCCCCTGCCTGTCAGTACGTAATGATTTTATATTTAATATTTTAAGCCTTTTAAACACTGATATAGATGGATGTCCATAATTATTTTTCCCTACAGAAATAATAGCAATGTCAGGAGAAATCTCTTTTAGAAAAGTTAAACTTGAAGAACCTCCGCTCCCATGATGTCCCAGTTTCAATATATTACTTTTAAGATTAATATCTTTTTGTAATAATTTATTCTCTCCTTTTTCCTCAAGGTCACCTGTTAAAAGAATAGAAAAATTTATATAATCCAATTTTATTACAATTGATCTGTTATTTCTATTCTCATAATAATGCCCTTCTTCTGGATTAAGTATATTAATTTTTAAATTATTATAGATAAATTCATCTTCTCTATTAACTGTAATTACTGGAATACCTTTGTCTTTAGCTAAAGACAATATCTCAAGAGCAATCTTATTTTTTTCAAAACCAGAGGGTAAAACAAGCATAGCAACCTTTCTTTCCTGAAGCACTGCTTTAATCCCCAGGGCATGATCTAAATCAAAGTGAGAAATTACGACTGCTGTTAATTTTTTTATTCCTTTATTTTTTAGATAGGGTAAAATTACAGATTTTCCTTTATTAGAACTTAAGCCCTCAAAACCACCGCCATCTATTAATATATACTTATTATCAGGAATTTTCACTAAAATGCTATCACCCTGGCCAACTGCCAAAAAAGTAATGCTCAGATTGTGATCTAGAAAAGGAAATAATAATTCAGAGATGATAATAAATAAAATTAATAATGATATAATAATTATTTTTTTCTTATCTCTTTTTTGAAGTACAGGAACTGCCTTTTGTCGATATATATCAGGAAATACATATATAAGTATATAAATAATTATTATGCTTATTATAAAAGGTGAACTAATTTCAAGATTTGACCCCGGTATTAAAACCATTAATTTCATAGCTGATTTAAGTATTAAAAATAAAATACCAAGTATTTTTCCACTTATTTTCATAAATATGGGAAATATTAATCCTATAGAAATTCCCATAAATGAAATAAAAATTATTAATCCTGTCAAAGGTATAGCCCATATATTAGTTATTATACCTATTGGTGTAATTTGATTAAAATAATATGCACTCAGAGGAATTGAACCTAACTGTGCCGAAAAAGAAGCAGCAAAAATTTTTCCAGAAATTTTCTTGAAAATATTTGTCCATTTAATTAAAACTATTACCAGGATATATGATAATTGAAATCCAATATGAAAAATTGCATAGGGATTGAAAATAAGATTTATAATAGCTGCAAAACCAAGAAAATTAAATAAATCTATATCTCTTTTAAAATATGGGGCCCATAATATCAATAATGATAATAAAACTGCTCTAATAACAGAAAAACGTGCCCCGCTTATAAATATATATAATATTAATAGCACTGATATTAATATTTTTTCCCAGGGAGATTTTATTTTTAATAATTTTGTTATAAATACAAGCATAATCAAAATAAATCCAATATGCAAACCAGATATAGCCAGCAAATGAGATGCTCCGGCTGCTTCAAAAATATTTTTCCAATCTTCGGGAAGACCAGATCTTTCTCCAATTAATAGTGCCTTTATTAACTCTCTTTCTGGCTCTTTGACTGTCCTATCAATCATATTAATTATCTTTTTCTTTAAATTAATTATTAAATCAAGTAATAGTTCTTTCTTAACACCTATTAATTCAGGCCTTTTATATATATACCCCTTGCTATAAACACCTTTTTTCTTTAGATAATTATATTCTGAAAAACCGCCAGGATTCAATCTCTTTTCTGGCTCAATCAATTTTACCCTCAAATTTAAAACATCACCATTTTCTACCTCCATCATAAGATATCTTTTAT
>CAZOON010000024.1:0-10814 GCA_964581445.1 uncultured Halanaerobiales bacterium
ATATGACTTTTTGCTCTATCTGATAATTTTAAATTTAATTCTTTAAATGAACTTATACCAGATGCGATAATATATATTATACCTATAATAATAATATTTAGAATAACAAGAACCATTCCCATTTCTTTAATAAAACTAAAAAATGGTAAAGAAAAAACATAAAAACTTATATCTTTTGAAAAAATTGGATCAACACTATTAAATGGAGTTTTATTTATATATTTCAAGACAATTTTCCATACATCTTGATTAATTGAACTAAATAAAAATCCAAGTATAATACTCCCTAAAAGATATAAATATGTAATTCTTTTTTTGTTTAGCCATTTAAATAAGCCATCATGTCTCCCGCCAAATAATGATTCTACCTGGTCATCACTTTTGATATTAATAAAATTAAGAAAAACTTTTCTTGTAAAAATAAGATTTACAAAAATGAAAAGAGTAAAAATAGCTCCAATAACTAATCTGATTGTAAAATTTGATAAAAACATTACCATAAATGTTTTTACATAACCAAGGTTTTTGAACCATAACCAATCAGTATAAATTTGTGAACCTGCAAAAACAAAAAACACAAAACCAATAATTACTAAAATGATGATAGATGTTAATAATTTTAAACCTTTATTCATTAAATTGGCTCCTCCCTATTATAGTTTAACCATATAGATAAAAATATAAACTACTCTATGTGATATATTCCCTTTTTTTGTGAAATATCCTGCAAATACTTTAAAAACAATAATATATATCTTCAAAAAACATATTAAAATTTATTAATTACAGGTATAATTTTTTCATAATTTTTATAAGTAAAATACTTTCCTCCTGTATATTCTGTCATTTTCTTTAAATTATTTTTAATGCTCATATCTTCTAAATCACCAATATGTATAACATATAAATTAATATTATTATTTTTTAAAGTATTTATTACTTCAAATGATGGAATATCTCCATTATCAATTCCATCACTAAGCAATAATAATATTTTTTTACCATTTAATTTATTTAAATCATTTATTGCTTCTTTTATTGAATAAGCAATAGGTGATTTTCCAAGTGGTTTAACATTGGCAATAAAGTTTATTATGTTTTCTTTATTTTTATTATTTACAGGGACAGCAAGAAAAGAGTCTTTTATATCACCAATTCTTCTTGCACCAAAAATTCTTAATCCCATATTAATATCTTTATTGATATTATTGTTTAATGAATTTATAATATCTTTTGAATAAATAATTTTTTCAATACCGGTTTCTCTTCCCCACATACTGCCGGAAGCATCCCAGATAATTTCCATATAAACTGTATTAAAATCTTCTTCAAATTTAGTATTTACAACTTTTTTTGCCCCCTGTTTCCAGAGTTCAGAATAATAACCCATCATTATACCCAGAATCAAAAAAATGATTAACATTAAATGCAATTTTTTAATTTTCACAATTATCCCCCCAATACATTATATTTATTTAGGGAGATTTTTATAACAATTTAAATATTAAACCTGCCTATATAGGCAGGTTTAATATTTAAATTAAATTCATTTCGTCATAACTATGATAAGCATTTTCATCAATAATTATGTGATCCAAAAATTCAATTCCAAGTATTTTACCTGTTTTTATCAATCTTTTTGTAATTAATATTTCTTTTTGTGTGGGTTGTAAATATTTATTTTTAATATTCTCTGCTATTATTATTGATACTTTATCATTTAATAAAAATGGTAAATGAAAAATATTTTTGGGGTCAAAACTAATATTTTTATTTGTTCCTTCCCCCATAAACTCCCAGGTTATTAGATAATTATCTTGATCAAGGATTAATATCATAAGTCTTTTATAATTCGTTTTATTAAAATCAGTGAATATATTATAAACATCTACTGGCTGGGTTATGGGTTTATCAATATCAGGTGGTACTAATTCAGTTGATGTATTACATTTATTAAGGAAGCTATCAATAGATTCAATATTATTTAATATTTTATAAAAGTCTATAACCTGGTCAATATCTATACTATCATTATGTTGAATAAGTTTATTGTTATTATTAAAATTAAAATTATTTTTTCTTGAGATCTTATTTTTTATTGAAAGCATATCATGTTCAAGTAATTGGTATCTAACCTTTTTACACTTTGGACATTTAAATGCAATAAAACCTTTACTTTTGAATTTACCAATATCAGCATCAAAATGGCCAATACCAAGGACATCTTCTTCACTAACAGCTGTACCACATTTCCAGCAATATATATTTAACAAAGTCCCCACTCCCTTCCTGAATTTTTAATAAGATATATAATAAAATATATTATTAAAATATACTATTTAACACAACGAAAATATTTATTGTGCTAATATTTTACTTCTTTTCTCTACTTCATAGTATACTTTTTCGCTGTCAATTGATATTAATTCATTGTTGTGATAAATTATCTTACCATTAATAATTACTGTATTGATATCATTACCTGATCCAGCATAAAAAAGGTTTGAAAGATTATTATGATGGGGATAATACCTGGTATTATCTTTAATATTAATTAAAATAATATCTGCTAACATATCATTTTTTATAAGACCTAAATTATTTAAATTTGCAGCCCTGGCCCCTTTAATCGTTAACATTTTTAAAATATCTTCTTTATTAATGACAGTAGGATCAAGATTTTTCACCTTTTGAAGATATGAACCTACCCTGGCCTCTTCAATAATATCCAGATTATTATTACTACCAACTCCGTCTGTTCCAAATCCTATATTAATTCCCTTTTTGAGCATTAAATTTATTGGGGCAATACCACTGGCTAATTTCATATTACTTAAGGGATTATATGCAATACCAACATTTTTTTCTTTTAATATATTTATATCATCATCATTGACATATATACAATGTGCGGCAAGTACTGGCACATCAAAAAAATCTATACTATCTAATAGTTGTACTGGAGTATAATCATATTTATCATTAATAAACTCAAATTCATTTTTAGTTTCAGCTATATGAATATTTATAGCTGAATCATTATCAATGGCAATATTTTTGATTTTATTTAAATATTCTGGAGAACAGGTATATGGTGCGTGTGGAGCAAACATTGTTTTAATTCTTCCTTGAGCTTTATTATTCCATTTCAAAGAAAAATCTTTTGCCTTTTCCAGGCCTTGTAAGCCATCTTTTTCTTCTATTAAACCCTGAGTCAAAACAGCCCTTATACCAGTTTTTTTAACAATTTCGGCAACTTTATCCATCTGGAAATACATATCAACAAAAGTTGTTGTTCCTGTTTTTATCATTTCCATTATAGATAATAAACTTCCCCAATATATATCATCTGCACTTAAGCCTTTTTCAAAAGGCCATATTTTATTTTCTAACCATTCTTTTAAGGGTAAATCATCTGCATAACCTCTTAATAAAGACATACCAGCATGAGTATGAGTATTAATAAATCCAGGAAATGCAATATTATCTCTGGCATCTATTATATTAGAGTATTTTAGATTTTTATTTTCTAATTGTTTCATTTGACCTATTTCATTAATTTTATTATTTTTTATTAAAATATAAGCATTTTTAATTATCTGATTTTCACTATTTGCTGTATATATCTCATTAATATTTTTTATCAATAGACTCATTCCATTTTCCCCCTATATAAATATATTTCAACAAAATAAAGTATAATTCCTTTATTTTATGATATTAATTATTATTTTATTTTCTTCATTTAATTTTTTAATATCTTCTAATTTATTATTAATTTTTTTATTAATAATATTTTTTATTTTATTAGCTATTATATTTTTTTCTCTTAAATTATAAGTGCCTTTCATTTCACTTAAAACATTTTTTATAGAAATATTTATTGTATAAGTATATATTAAAGATGAATTTATTTCATTTATTAATTCCTTATTAAAAATTTCTAAATTATTATTCAATTCTTTAATATCTAAATTTAATAATTTTTTTAGTGGGGATTCTGCATGATTTTCAATATGTTTATTTATTAACCTATTATATTGAAATGAATTTTGCAATTCTTTAATATATTCATGAATACCTTTTATAAGCATGGGTTTTATTTTTTTGAAAGGTGGAATGACAAATGTTTCACCACAGTTGAAACCACAGTTACATCTGGGATGTTCTTTCAAATAGTTATAAAGATGACAATTATAACATTTTTTTGGAAAAAATGAATCAAGATATTTTTTTATAGTTTTTAAATTATAAGCAACCCTTATATTTGTAATATTTGATAAATTTTTTAAAGCTCTATATTCTGCTAAATTGTGTAGCTTATTATTAAAATAGTCAATATCATCTTGAAATTTTTTGTGTTCAATTATATATCTTTTTATATATCTATTCTTAAAGCTATTAATTTCTTTTAGAAAATCTTTATATATTTGAGGATTAGCAATAATTATATCAATTTGTTTAAATTTTTTAAGGATTGTAATTAAATTAATTCTTAATTCTTCATAACCTTTTAGAGGCAAAGAAATTTTTTTTAAATAATTATATTCATTAATTATTATTTTGTCTTTATTATTATCATAAAATAAAATAATATTACAAACATATTTCAATTCTTGTAATAATTTCTCTAAATCACCATAAGTAATATTTATTAAATCAAATAACTTATTAATACCCTTTTCTGCGTTATTATTTGGATAGTAAAAATCCTGGTCAAAAATATAATGTAATTTATATAATGGCAAATTAATTTTTCTTATATCTTGATCATTTTGTAATAGATAGCATAAATTTGTATTTAATCTAATTACTTTTTCAATACTATCAATCCATAATTTTTTATTTTCAATTAAATTTAACCATATCTCCTTTTTATTTTTTGTTTTTTCATCACTATATATTTTTTTAAATATAATCTTTAATTCTAAATATTTACTTTTATCATCGATCTGTTTAGTCACTACTTGAGTATTCATATTAATACTCCCTTCATAAAATATTTATATTATATTTCCATTAAAACTAATATATTCCTTCAATAATAGTGACTATTTATGTCGGTAAAAAAACAAAATATTTAGACATTTTTATACAAAAATTAAATTATAGTAATTTTTTATAAAATTTATAAATATAATCAAAACCCGAATATACATTCATGGGAATAACAATAAAAAATAATATTGTTTCAAGATAAGGTATTTCTAATAATTTAGCGGCAATAGCAACATATAATAAAAATATTGATATTTTACCTATTTTAGTGGGGTTAATTACGTTAAGACCAGATATATATACTATAACAGAGCTAATAAAGATAAATAATTCTCTAAAAAGTAGAATCCAGGCTATACATTGAGGAACAATGTTTTTTATTATTAATAAAATTAATATACTTATAATTGTTAATTTATCTGCTAAAGGGTCAAGAATTTTGCCGAGTTGAGAAACTAAATTATATTTTCTGGCAATAAAGCCATCCAAAAAATCAGTTATAGCAGAAATAATAAAAATTATCCCGCTTAATAATAATTCGTCTTTTAGAAAAAAAAATATATATAGCGGTATTAATATTATCCTTAATATTGTAAAATAATTTGGTAATGTAAACACCATTAAACCTCCATAAATAAGAATGTATTACTATAAAAATTATTATATCGAATAATTTAGTTTACAAAAAGGTCACAAAATACTTGATATGACCTTTTTGTAATTTATTATATCTTATGTAAGTTCACATTTTTTGCCATGAATCTCATGGCATTTTATTTTTTACTCTTATTCAGAATCGTTAACTTCAATTGTACGTTGCCCGAGATTACTATCGAGCATAAATATACCATTAGCTGAATCTCCGATCATTTTCAATTTTTGCACAATCTCATCAACAGATGCCTCTTCTTCAACCTGTTCATCAATAAACCATTGCAAAAATGATTTAGAAGCATGATCTTTTTCTTCTTCAGCAATATCAACTAATTTATTTATTAAACTAGTAATTTTTTGTTCATGTTCATAAGCAGCTTCGAAAACTTCAAGAGTAGAATTCCATTCAGATTTAGGCTCTTCAATAGCTTGTAATTTAACTTTTCCTCCACGTTCTATTATGTAATCATAAAATTTTCTGGCATGCATACATTCTTCTTCTGCCTGCACATCCATCCAGTTAGCAAAACCCGAAAGATTAACTGAAGAAAAATATGCGCCCATTGATTGATATAAATATGCTGAAAAAAGTTCTGCATTAATCTGTTTATTAAATTCTTTTTCTAAGTTTTTACTTATCATTTTATCACTCCCTTTTTATGATTATAATCTTAATTTCTACAATAAAGCAGAATATCCTGCTATAATTTATCATTTTATATTATGTTCAGATATATAAATTTTATTAATGCCAGTCAATAAAGAAAAAAACCAGTATAGTGTATATTTCAAGCCTTCCCAGTATCATACATATGGAAAGTAATAATTTAGCAAGTGGTGGTAAAACATAAAAAGTATTGATAGGGCCTACCAGTTTTAGACCTGGACCAATATTACCAAGTGTTGCTGCTACAGCAGATATTGAACTTATTATATCAATACCTAGATAAGTTAAAAATATTGTATTAATAATAAATACAAGTATATAAAGATAAAAAAAACCAAGTATTCCTGTAGATAAACTATCAGGTATTATTTGCCCATTTATAGTAATTTTTTTTATTGCCTTTGGATGAATTAAATAAAATAATTCTTGCATTCCTTTTTTAAATAAAATTTTAAATCTTATTATTTTAATGCCTCCAGCTGTTGATCCTGAACTTCCGCCGATAAACATTAAAACAAGTAATATAAAACGGGAAAAAGGTGGCCAGTTATCATAATTAAAAGTAGCAAATCCTGTTGTACTAATAATTGAAATCACTTGAAAATAAGAATATCTTAGTACATGATTTATATTATTTAAAGGATTATTTAGTAGATTTATTGAAATAAAAATTGTTGTTATTATAATTATTAATGTATATAATTTAAATTCTTCATCTTTAAAAATTTTAATGATTTTCCCGGTAAATAAATGATAAATAAGTGTAAAATTAGTAGCTGATATAAACATAAATAAAGCAATAATAATTTCAATTTTAATATTATTATAAGATTTTATACTAAAGGATTTTGAGGAAAAACCACCTGTTGAGATAGTACTAAATGAATGAATAATTGAATCAAATAGATTCATGCCATTTAATTTTAATAAAATTATTTCACTTATGGTTAGCAAGATATAAATTAAAATTATAATTCTAGAAGATTCTTTAAGTCTTGGTTTTAGTACATTGCTAACTGGACCAGGAACTTCAGCCTGATATAAATACATGTTCCCTGCAATTTCAGGTAAAATAGCTATATACATTACTATAATTCCCATTCCGCCCAGCCAATGAGTTAAACTTCGCCACATTAACATTGTTTTACTAAGACTTTCAACAGTTATAATTATTGTTGCACCAGTTGTTGTAAAACCTGATATACTTTCAAAAATCGCATCTATAGGATTATTGATTACTCCACTTAATAAATATGGGAAGGCCCCAAAAATTGAGATAATTAACCAGTTTATAGTTACGACAATGAATCCTTCTTTATAGCTTAAATAATCTTGTTTTTTATTATTTTTTAATATTATCCCAATTATTAAAATAATAAGAGAAATAAATAAAAATATTATAAAATCATATTCCTTAAAATATATACCTGTAATTAAAGGAATAAGCATAAAAAGTGCCAGGAATATTAATATATCACCTGTGATATGAAAAATAGTATAATAATTCATGATATCACCTACAATAAAATATATTGTATTTTTTATTTCTTATGTTTAAAAAAATTATTAAAATATCAATAAAGCCCTTTAAAGGGCTTTATTGATGGTCATCAGGTGATTTTTTATTTTTCTTATTCTTTTCTTCAATTGATATTAATTCATCATTAATTTCTACATCATCAGGAGAAATATTGCTTTGCTTAATTTTACTTTTATTTATTTTCTTTTTAATGTTCAATAATACACCTCCTGAATATTAGTATGTCTGTCATATAATATATTATTTGTATTTTTAAGATTATTGTCTATAAAAATAAAATAAATTATCATTAATAATAATTTTTTTCATATTTTCTTTAGAAAAACTAAAATTTTTATTATTCTTATAGATTATTTTATAAAATAATCTATAAGCTAATTGACTATCTTTTAAATTTATATAATTTAATATCTTTTTACTTAATAATTTATTTATATTTATAAAATTATTTAATTTTAGTAAATCAGCTACTTTTATATATTCATTTTTATTAATTATTGTTATTGTATTTTGACATCCCATTTTTTGGGCAATATATGTAGCTAAGATTGAATCAGCAGTATTTTCTGAATTAGAAAGAAATAAACTCTTACTATCTATGCCTTCTTCCAAAAATAGTCTGGCATCAATTAAATTTCCATTAATAATCATAGTTGAAGTATATTTATTTGCTAAAATTTCACATATATACTTATTTTTTTCAAAAATTATTATATTTTTAGGGTTTTTTTCTATAATATATTCAGTAAATTTATTAGCTCCATTAATTATTATTTTATTAAAATTTTTATTAAACAAAAGTCCAGCTTTTTTTAAATAATATATTTTATCATTTTTTAATAAATCGTATTTTTTATTGTATAAAATTAAGTTATTTTTTCTTTTTACGGCAATGATCTGGTCAGGATTAAGCCAGGATAAGTTATTAATTTTTTCGATTTGTATTACATTAATTTTACCAGGAATTAATTCTTTGACCATTTTAATTTTATTATTAGAAATTTTATTATTTATTTCTTCGAGTAAATAATTAAAAATATAAATAACATTTTTTAGGGCAATGTCACTATAAAAATCACTATAAATAAAGGCAAAAGATGAATTTATGCCTTTATTATAAGCAATTTTTTTAACTATTAAATTAAAATTTTCATCTTTAGTTGCAGCAATTATTATATTATTTTCATTAATTTTTTTTTCATTAATTTTTTTAATAATATTATCCGTTTTTTCAATTGATATATTATCAATAAAATTAAAATCTTTTTTAGTTAATAATGTAATATTATGTTTTTGTCCTAATTCTTTTGCAAGGCTGATACTCAAATCATTATATCCTGTAATAATAATATTTTTGCGTTTTTTAAAATCAAGCAAATAAAAAAACCCCTTTCGTAATATTATATTAAGAAAGGGGATATTTAATAATTAAATATGTAATTATCAAAATAAGAGTTTTTAGCCCTCAATAGATTCCTTAAAAGATTTTCCTGCTCTAAAAACAGGCACCTTTCTAGCTGGAATAGTAATTTCTTCACCTGTTTGAGGATTTCTACCTTTTCTAGATTTTCTATCTCTTACTTCAAAACTTCCAAAGCCAATAATCTGAACATTATCTCTAGTATCTTCAGATTTTTCAGCCTCATCACTTAAATGTTCAACGATTGTGTCAATAACTGCATTTATAGCTTCACCACTATCTTTTTTTGTTAGCCCAGTTTTTTCAGCTACAACATCAATCAATTCAGTCTTGGTCATTTAATTCACCTCCTGTTTTTTATTTACATATTTCTTATTATTCTCTATATATCAATAATCTCCTGCATATTATTTAAAAAAAAATAGCTCAAGGTTATTTTACCTCAAGCTAAAGGATATCATGCATTTATTGCGTTATATTATATTTGCTTTTATAAGATAATACAGATCAGACCCCCACTTCCTTCATTTACAATTTTTTCAATGGTATCTTTTAATTTATTTTGGGCGTTATCTGGCATTCTCATTAATTTTGTTGTAATACTTTCTTTTACAAGATCATGTAGTGATCTTCCCAAAAAATCAGTTTTCCAGATATCTTCTGGATTATTATCAAAATCTTTTTGAAGAAAGGTTACAACTTCCACAGATTGCTTTTCTGTTCCAACAACAGGTGAAACTTCTGTATTAATATCAGCTCTTATCATATGAATAGATGGAGCAGAAGCCTTTAATTTAACACCAAATTGATTTCCTCTTTTAATAAGTTCTGGTTTATCAAAACTCATGTCACTTAACTGTGGAGTTACAATGCCATAACCATTTTCAGCTACATCTTTTAATGCCTGTTCTACTCTATCATATTCATTTTTGGCAATACTTAATTTTTTAATTAGATTTAGTAGTTCTTTTTCATTTTTTATTTCAAAAGTGCTTATTTCTTTGATAATATTATAAAATATATTATCTTTTAAGCCTACTTTTATTTTTGCTAATCCTTCACCAAGATCAATTTGTTCAAGATATACATCTTTTGTATTTTCATTATCTGCAATATTATTAACAAGATTTTCTACATCTCTAATTATTTTAATATTTTTCACAGCATTTCTAATTGTATCATCATAACTTTTTCTTAACCAGTGATCTTCATATAGTTCATTTATCCAGATTGGTAAATCTATATAAAATTCTTTAACAGGAAATTCATAAAGAATTTTTTTCAGGATATAGTAAATATTTGCTTTATTTAGATGTAAACAATCAACTGGTAAAACAGGAACATTATATTTTTTATTTAATTTATTTGCAAGTTCCTTAGTTTTTTTTGCAGTCGGGTGTTTTGAATTAAGGATGATAATAAATGGTTTATTGATTAATTTTAATTCATTAATAACCCTTTCTTCAGCTATTATATAATCATCTCTGGGTATATCTAAAATACTGCCATCTGTAGTTACAACAAGACCAATTGTA
>CAZOON010000025.1:0-10784 GCA_964581445.1 uncultured Halanaerobiales bacterium
AGCTTCAACAATAGGTGATGATGCCCTAAGTGCAGGTGATTGTTTAAGAATCGCTTATAGTGCACAGGGAAAAGACCTTTATGAATTATTACAATATAATAAACAATATAAAGGTATAAGTGCACCACATACTATTAATCACCGTTATATATTTGAAGATGTTCCTATGAGTCTTGTTCCAATGGCTTCGTTAGGAGATATGACAGGAATTAAAACCCCTACTATAGATATGGTTGTTAATATAGCTAATATTGTACATGATAAAGATTATTGGAAAGAGGGGCGTACAGTAGAATCTCTTGGATTAAGTGGATTGACTATTAGCAAAATAAAAAATCTGGTAAATAAAGGATATGTGGAAGAGCCAGAAATATTACCAGGGTTAAAAAAATCTATTTTTCGCAAAGTTGATCATCTAGTTTTAGATAAATTATCTGAGAGGTTTCATAATGAAGGTGGAATTGAAACATGAAAGGGTTGATAATTGGTGCTTCAATAGGTAATTGTGTTCATGTTGCTGGTGTTATTAATTTTCTTAAACTTGCAGAAGAAAAGGGGTATAGAACAAAATTCCTGGGACCTGCCACATCTATTAATTATTTATTAAATGCCGTAGAGGAAACAGACCCGGACATGGTTGCGCTTGGTTATAGGTTAACCCCTGAAAGTGCTTTAAGGGTTTTTAAAAGTTTGAAAAACAGCATAATTGAAAGGGGTCTAAATAATTATAAATTTATATTTGGTGGTACCCTACCAGTAGCAATTGAAGCCCAAAAGGTAGAGATTTTTGATGCCATATTTACTGGTAAAGAATCTACAGGAGAGATAATATCTTTTTTAGAGGGGCGCAAATTTGAAATTGAAGAAATAGAATATGGAAATAATTTAATAGAAAGAATTAATTTTAAAAAGCCCTATCCTTTAATTAGACATCATTTTGGACTTCCGGATTTGAAAGATACTATTAATGGTGTTAAGAAAATCGCTGCTAGTAAGGTCTTAGATATTATTTCTCTTGGTCCTGACCAGAATGCACAGGAATCTTTTTTCCGCCCTGAGGAAATAAATGAAGATGAAAAAGGCGCGGGTGGAGTTCCTATAAGAAAAAAACAGGATTTAATTGATATTTATAGAGTCTCTAGAAGAGGTAATTTTCCTTTAATGAGAAGTTATAGTGGAACCAGAGATGTTTTTAAGATGGCTAAATTATTGCTGGAAACAATACATAATGCCTGGGCAGCTATACCATTATCCTGGTATAATAAGCTTGATGGTAGGGGTCCGCGTGGCTTATATGAGTCTATTATAGAAAATCAAGAACTTATGAAATGGCATGCAAAAAAAAATATACCTGTTGAAGTAAATGAATCGCATCACTGGAGTTTAAGAGATGCCCATGATTCTGTTGCTGTTGCTATGGCTTATCTTGCAGCATATAATGCTAAAATTATGGGAGTTAAGACATATATTGCACAATATATGTTTAATAACCCGGCAACAACATCAGCTACTATGGATTTGGCAAAAATGCTTGCTAAAAAAGAATTGATAGAAGGTCTTGAAGATGATAGTTTTAAGGTTTTGACTCAGGTAAGGGCAGGATTGGCAAGTTTTCCTACTGATCTTGATAAAGCTAAGGGACAGTTAGCGTATTCAACTTTTCTCTCAATGGCTATTAAACCTGAAATTCTACATGTTGTTGGATATTCAGAGGCCGATCATGCTGCTGAAAGTAGTGATCTTATTGAAAGTTGTAAAATTGCAGGACAGGTAATTAAAAATACAATAAATAATTATCCGGATTTTACTTATGATCAAAATATTATAAATAGAAGAGATCAGTTATTGGCTGAATCAAAAGTATTGTTGAATGCAATAAAAAATATTGCAGGTAAAGATATTGATTTTCCTCTAGCTGATGCTTCAGTAATAAGTAAAGCAATAAAAACAGGTATAATAGATGCACCACATTTAAAAGGAAATCCAGTAGGGGCAGGAATCCTAAAAACAAAAATGATTGATGGTGCCTGTTATGCTTATGATTATGATAATGATAAAATATTAAATGAAGATGAAAGAATAAATAATTTAATTAAAGGACATCAATTATAATCAGAGGCTGATAAATTATGATAAACTACATCGCAATGGCTTTATCAGGATTATTAATTTCAATTCCAATTAATAATCCTGATTTTTATTATCTGGGTTTTATAGCCTTAATTCCAGCTCTCTGGGCTTTGCAAAGAATTAAGCACAGTGGATTTATTCATGGATGGATATTGGGCTTATTTCTTATAGCAGGCACATCATACTGGATTTTTATTCCATTGGATAAATATGGTGGGATGAATATATTTATAAATATTATCCTTCTTTTACTATTTTTTTTAGTTTATGCATTTTTTTATGGATTATGGGGCTGGATCTTCAAAAAAATCAATTATAGTAATTTAGTTCATCCATTAATTTTGGCTTTTACCTGGGTAGGAATTGAGTATGTAAAATTTTTATTTACACCTGCTTATACATTCAGTACAATTGGATATAGTCAGCGTAATTTTATAGAGTTTTTGCAGTTAGCTGATGTAGGTGGGGTTTTTTTAATATCATTTATAACTATAATTATTAATGCCTATATTTATAAAATAATAAATAGAAAGAAATTACGATATATTATTCCACTTGTTTTGATATTCACTTTAATATTTATTAGTGGAAATATTAAAGTGAATAATTTAGAGGATAAAAAATTTAGAACAATAAATACAGGAATAATACAGACAAATATATTACCAGAAAATAAGTGGAGGACAAGTGATATGAAAAAGAATATGCAAGATATAGTTAATGATATTGATTATCTTTTAAAAAATAATCAAGTTGATTTAATTATTACCCCTGAATCTGCATTAACATTTGATATTATAAGAAATGAATATTATAGAAAAATATTTTTCAATAAAATAAATAATTTTGATACCTTTATACAGGTTGGTTCTATGGCAATGATAGACGATTATAAAAAAGTATATAATAGTACATTTTTAATTTCACCAGATAATGAAATTATTAATAGATATGATAAGGTTAATTTATTACCTTTTGGAGAATACTTGCCATTTAATAATTTTAGCAAAAATGTTTTTGGACTCGATTTTGAAGAGATATTTTCATTTACAGGTTATCCATCCTGGGGTGAATCTATAACCCTCTTTGAAACAAATTATGGTAAATGGAAAACCTTAATATGTTCAGAACTCATTCCTCCAATACCTCATAAAAAAGATTTTGATTTTTTTGTAAATATTTCTAATGAGGGTTGGTTTGGTAGAGAGTCTTTACAGGAACAAATGTGGACAACAGCTATTTTCAGGGCTGTTGAAAATAGAAAACCGCTTATAAAGTCAGGAAATAATGCATATAGTGGGGTAATATTCCCTGATGGTACTTTTATAAGAAAATCACCTGCTGATACAGAAGAATTTCTTATAAAAGTACCTATAAGAAAAGAAAATAATACTTTTTATAGTAATTGGGGCAACTTAATTGCATACATATCTCTTATATTTATTATCATATTATTAATAAGAACTTATTTTTTTAATTCTTCAACAAGACCCTGATCTGGATCAACATAAATTGTTTTATATTCATTATAATAAACAAGACCTGGTTTAGCTCCTCTGGGTTTATTTACATATTTAATTTCTGTATAATCAATGGGTAAATTGCTAGACATTTTCCCTTTACTATAAAATGCTGCCAGTACGGCTGCTTCATAGATAGTTTTTTCAGGTATCTCGTCTCTAGTGTGATTTCTAATAATTACATGTGAACCGGGTATTTTTTTTGTGTGTAGCCATATATCTTCTTTATTTGCAAGCTTTGTTGTTAATCTGTCATTTTGATGATTATTCCGACCTACAAGAATATCATAGCCCTGAGATGATTTGAATTTATAAGGAGGTAAAGGTTTTTTGTTATTTTTTTTAGTATTTACCTTATTTTTTTTCCTGATATATTTTTCTTCTATTAATTCATTTTTAATTTCCTCAAGTTCATCTTCAATTTCTGCCTGTTTAATATTTTGTATTACTTCATTTAAATATCTTTCTTCATGACGATATTTTCCTATTTGTTTCTTAATATGACCTACACTTTTTCTTGCTTTATTGTATTTTTTAAAATATTTTTGAACATTTTCAGCGGGATTTAAACTCGGGTCAAGCTCTATAGATATATTATTTTGTTCAGGGTCATAATAATTAATTAATTTTATTTCTTTTTGTCCTTTTTTAATCCTTTGGAGATTTGCTTTAAGCAATTCACCAATTTGTTTAAAATGTTCGGCATTTTTACTTTCTTCCAATTGCTTTTTATAAGTGTTCTGTTTATTAATATTTTTTTCTAAATATTTACTAACTGTATTTATTAAATATTTTTTTAAATTTATAAATTTATATTTTTTTATATAATTATTATAATAATAATCGAATAATTCGCCTGTATTATTATAATTTTTTATGTTTATACATTCTTTATTATGAGTAAGAGGGAATGCAGATTGATATATTACTTGCTCATCTCTATTAAAACCAAGTGTTGGTCTATAATTTTTATTTTTTATTGCTTGCATAGTTTTTTTGAAACTTAACCATATATTAGATTTTTCTTCTATAGTGAATTGATTATAATTTTTATCATAATCAAGTCGGGCTTTATAAATAATTTCTTTAGCCATATTGGGTCCTATGCTACGAAAATTGTGTAATATTGCTTTGAAGGCGTATTTTTTAAATTCATCACCTATTTTATTTAAAAATTGTTTTTTATCAATTTTTAAAGGATTTAATTTATCCTGAGCAGGTGGTGAAAGATATTTTTCTCCAGGGTATAAGTTACGTTGACTATTTTGTATTGAGCTTCTTTTCATGGCATCAAGGATATAATTATTATTATCTAGAAGAATAACATTACTATATCTTCCCATGATTTCAAGGACTAATGTATATATTGTATTCCTTTTTTTAATTTTTATATGTAAAATCCTTTCAAATTCTGGTTGAATAATTTCTAAAATGTTCGCATTTACTAAGTGTTTTCTTAATAACATGCAGAAAGCTGGAGGTTTAGTAGGATTATCGTATTTTTCTTTAGATATATGAATTCTAGATTCTTCTGGATGTATGGATGTATATAATTGTATATTTTCTCCAGGTTGACGCAATTGAAAAGTTAATGAATATTTATTTTGCTGGTATATTTTATTAATTCTAGAGGCAGAAATTTTATTTTCCAGATTATTTTTTATAGCAGAAAGCATTATTCCATCTATCGCCATTTTCTCACACCTTTCTATTGTTCTTGTTATTAAGTATAGAAGATATTTTTGATTGAGTCAATCTGTAATGTTCTTTTTAAAGCCTTAAATGAATAGAATTATTATGAATTATTATATATTGAGGTGGTATTTTGGAATATTACAGAATGAAACTAGAAACTATAACAGAACAGTTAAATACTGATTTAGAGAGAGGACTTAATGAAAAAGAAGTTTTTAAAAGACAAAAGAAATATGGTTTAAATAAACTGCCTGATCAAAATAAGAAAGGATTTTTATCTATATTTATATCACAATTTAATGACTTTATGATATTTATTTTAATGGCAGCAACCATTATATCAATTTTTATGGGCGAATTTACAGATGCCATAACAATATTTGCAATAATAATTATAAATGCAATACTGGGATTTATTCAAGAATATAAAGCGGAAAGATCTCTTGATGCCTTAAAAAAACTTACAGCATTAAAGGCACGTATTATTAGAAATGAAGTCCTGGAGAATATAGACTCACTGGAAATAGTACCTGGTGATATAATTTTACTGGAAACAGGTGATAAGGTACCAGCTGATGGCAGAATAATACAAGCAAATGGTCTGCAAATTGATGAATCAATTCTTACAGGTGAATCTACACAGGTAGAAAAAACAGAAAAAAAGATTTATACAAAAAACTTGAAAATAATTAATCAAAAAAATATGGTTTTTATGGGAACAAAAGTAACAAGGGGTAAAGCAAGAGTTTTGGTAGTTAATACTGGTTTAAAAACTGAAATGGGTAAGATAGCTAATATGCTTGAAGAAAAAAATAAAAAACTTACTCCTTTACAGAAAAAATTAAAACACTTAGGTAAATGGTTAATACTTTTTAGTATTTTTATTACTCTGGCAATAGTATTTATCGGTATTATTAAAGGACAATCAATTTATAATATGTTTTTAGTTGGGGTTAGTCTGGCAGTAGCAGCAATTCCTGAAGGCCTTCCAGCTATTGTTACTCTGGTCCTGGCAATGGGAGTACAAAGAATGAGCAAAAAAAATGCTATTGTACGCAAATTACCATCTGTAGAAACACTAGGCTGTGCAACAGTAATATGTTCAGATAAAACTGGAACCTTAACTCAAAATGAAATGGAAATAAAAAAAATTTATTTTAATGAAGTTATTCATCCATTAATTAGCCGAAAAAATTCACCTGTATTTGAAAAATTAATTAAAATTGGTGTAGTATGTAATGATAGCAAATTTAAAAAAAATGAGAAAAACAAGGGTGTTGTAAAGAAGATAAAAGAATTGATTAAAGGTAATAAAATTTTGCCAGATTTAATTGGAGACCCAACAGATATTGCCTTTATAAAGGCTGCAAATAAATTGGATTATGATATTTTTGAATTGAGATCTGAAAATAAGGTTATTGCTGAAGGGGAATTTGATTCCAGGAGAAAAAGGATGTCTGTAATAGTAGAAAAAAGGGATAAGACTCAAGAATTATGGATAAAAGGAGCACCAGAAATAATATTAAATTTAAGCACTAAAATATATATAAATGGAGAGATAAAAAAGCTTAATCATAAATTAATTAAAGAAATATATAATGCAAATGAGATTATGGCAAATCAAGCTTTACGGGTAATTGGTATTGCATATAAAGATATAAGTGGAAGAATTAACTATAATAAAGTAGAGAAATATGAAAATAACTTAGTTTTTATAGGACTCGCTGCATTAATTGATCCTCCAAGGCCAGAAGTTTATGATGCTGTTAAAGAGTGCAAAAGAGCAGGTATTAGGCCTATTATGATTACCGGAGACCATAAATTAACTGCCCGTGTTATTGCAGAAAATCTGGGAATAGTTAAAAAAGGCTCCAGGGTAATTGAAAGTAAACAATTGGAGAATATAAATAAACATAAATTAAGTAATATCACTAAAAATATCAACGTTTTTGCCAGGGTTACACCTGAAGATAAATTAAATATTGTAAAAACATTAAAAAATGATAAAGAAATAGTTGCTATGACAGGAGATGGAGTTAATGATGCACCTGCGGTAAAAGAGGCCGATATTGGTATTTCAATGGGGGGAAAAGGCACAGATGTAACAAAAGAAGTTTCTTCTTTGATATTAGCTGATGATAATTTTGCCACTATAATTTCAGCAGTAAAAGAAGGTAGAAAGATATATAATAATATTAGAAAATTTATTCGTTATCTTTTATCCTGTAATATTGGGGAAATTTTAACTATTTTTATGGGAGTAATTATGGGTTTGCCTCTTCCATTACTACCAATACAAATTTTATGGGTGAATCTAGTTACTGATGGTTTGCCTGCTCTTGCTTTAGGTATGGATAATGATACTGATGATGTTATGAAAAAAAATCCAAGAAACCCTGAAGAGAGTGTTTTTGCTCATGGTATGGTAAGTAGAATAATTAGTCAGGGGGTTTTAATTGGATTAAGTACAATAATAATATATTTGCTTGCAATCTTTAAATTAAAAACAGATATTAATACTGCAAGAACTATGGCTTTTTCAACACTTGTTTTTTCTCAATTATTTTTTGTATTTAGTTGTAAATCAGAAGAACATACTATTTTTGAAATATCTCCTTTTAGTAACCTGTATTTACTTATTGCTGTTTTTATCTCTGCAATAATGCAGATTGCAGTAATATATTGGCCGTTACTAAATAATATTTTTAATACATCAATTTTAAATAATAAAGAATGGTTTTTAGTTTTATTATTATCAATATGGTCAACACTAATTTTAAATCTTATACAATATTTGTTTAAAAATAAGAAATAAATTAAAAAATATGAATCTTTCAAAGCCTTGTCAATTTAGACTTACTGTGATATTATAAGAAAAAATAGAGGAGGTTGTAAGTGATGAATAATGTAAATCTAATAAATATTGGTTTTGGAAATATAGTTGCTGGAAATAGAGTAATTGCTGTAGTTAGTCCAGAATCAGCGCCAATTAAGAGAATTATCCAGGAGGCACGGGAAAAAGGAATGTTAATTGATGCTACATATGGTCGTAGAACAAGGGCTGTAATTATTACAGATAGTGATCATATTGTATTATCAGCCATTCAACCGGAGACTGTTTCGCATCGATTGAGTAATTCTGATCAGGATTAATATTATGGAGGAGAATACTAATAAATTGCAGCAGGGGATACTCTTTGTCCTATCAGGACCATCCGGTGTTGGCAAAGGAACAGTGCTTGAAAAATTATTTGAAGAATATGATGATGTTAAATATTCTGTATCAGTTACAACTAGAGAGCTTCGTCAGGGAGAAGTTAATGGGGAAAATTACTTTTTTCTTAGTGAAAAAGAATTTTTTAAAATGAGAGATGGTAATAGATTTATAGAAAGTGCAAAGGTACATAATCATTATTATGGCACCCCAAAAAATGAAGTTGAAAGGTCTTTAAGAAATGGTGAAGATATTATCCTTGAGATTGATATCCAGGGGGCAAAACAGGTTAAAGAATTGTATCCAGAAGCCATTTTTATTTTTCTAATGCCTCCTTCTTTAGGTGAATTAAAGAATAGACTTGAAAAAAGGGGCTCTGAAGATAAATATAATCAAAGTATTCGTTTGAAAAATGCTGAGGATGAACTAAAAGAAAAAAATATATATGATTATAAGATAATTAATGATAATTTAAGTGAAACAGTAAAAAAATTAAAGGATATTATTATTTCAGAAAAAAAAAGAAGGGATGATATATAAATGATAACATATCCATCTCTAGAACAATTAATAAAAAAGGCTGATAGTTCTTATACAATTGTAATTATGGCTGCAAAAAGGGCCAGACATTTAAATCAGGATGCTGATGAATTATTAAGTGAATATAAGTCCAGAAAGGCTGTATCCAAAAGTCTGGAAGAAATAATTGCTGGTAAAATAAGCTATGAAAAAAAATATACTGGTATTATTAAGTAGACGGGAAGATAATTATGAAAAAGAAAAAAAATATTATACTTGGTATAAGTGGTGGTATTGCAGCATATAAAATAGTTGAGCTTGCCAGTAGATTGACTAAAATGGATTATAGTGTTTCAGTAATTATGACAGAATCAGCTACAAAATTTATTACCCCTTTAACATTTAAAGCAATTACTCATCAAGTTGTTGAAACTGACCTTTTTTCTCTATCAAATGATGATGAAATAAAACATATTGCAATTGCAGATAGGGCTGATTTAATTTTAATTGCTCCAGCTACTGCGAATTTTATTGCTAAATTAGCTGCTGGGCTTGCCGAAGATTTATTATCTACAATTGTACTGGCTGCAAAAGTTCCAATATTAATTGCCCCTAGTATGAATGTTAATATGTTTGAAAATCCTATTGTACAGTCAAACATTAAATATTTAAAAAAGATGGGGTGCAAAATATTGGAGCCTGCTATGGGGAGATTAGCCTGTGGTTATAGTGGTAAGGGCAGATTACCTGAGCCATATTCCCTTGTTAGGGATATTGAATATGAGTTCAGTGACAAAGATTTACTTAATAAAAAAATTCTTATTTCAGCTGGTCCGACAAGAGAAAGAATTGACCCTGTTAGATTTTTATCTAATTATTCAAGTGGAAAAATGGGTTATGCACTTGCGGAAAGGGCCTATTTTAGAGGGGCGGATGTTACCTTAATTAGTGGACCAGTTGAGCTTGAAGCAGACCCGGCTATTGAAACTATTAATGTTGAGACTGCAATTGAAATGAAAAATAATATAATAAACAGGTATTCTAAATATGACATCATAATTATGGCTGCTGCTGTTGCTGATTATAAACCAGAAATTACAGCAGATAATAAGATTAAAAAAGATTTTGAAAATTTAAATAATATTAAATTGAAAAGAAATTCCGATATTTTATTTGAACTTGGGAAGAAAAAACTTGAGGGTCAGCTTTTGATTGGTTTTGCAGCAGAAACTGAAGATATAAAAAATAATGCCAGAAAAAAATTAATGAAAAAAAATCTTGATTTAATTATTGCAAATGATGTGGGTAGAGAAGATATTGGTTTTAAAAGCGATGATAATGAAGTAACGATTTATTCTTATAATAAAGAAGATAAGATTGAAAAAAAGGATAAACTTGAAATTGCTAATATTATACTTAATAAAGCACTTGAATTAATTTGATTTTGTTGACTTTTATTAAGTAATATTCTATAATTATTACAAATATTATCTTAACTTACTTTTTTTGAGGAGGTGAACTTGCAAAGAGAAATTTTTATTTATGGAGAAGGATATTTATGCAAATTATGAGGAGGTAGCAGAAAATAATGAATTATTTTAAGAGCTTGAAAGTTTTTTTAGTATTGGCTTTAGTTATGGTTTTATTCAGTTTTTCTGTATTTGCTGATGAAGGGGAATATGGAGGAACTTTTATTTTTGGTCGTG
>CAZOON010000026.1:0-10613 GCA_964581445.1 uncultured Halanaerobiales bacterium
GAAACCCTTCATTTTTTAACAGAGCATCCGGTCCATTATCAGCGATATCAACCTGATATCCTTCATTTTCCAGGTATGCTGCAACAATACTGGTAATTTTTTTTTCATCATCTACAATTAAAACCTTTTCATTCATTTTCTACCTTCCCAGTCAGAAAGAAATCTATTAATACCCTCATCTGTTTTGGGATGTGAAATCATTTTTTTGTATACCTTATAGGGTATAGTTGCAATATCAGCACCTACACGAGCTGATTCCAATACATGTCTGGGATGTCTTATACTGGCCGCAATAACCCTTGTATCCAGTTCATACCAATCAAATATATCTACTATATCTTCAACGAGCTCAATTCCATCCTGTCCTATATCATCAAGTCTACCAACAAAAGGACTAACAAAGCTTGCACCTGCTCTAGCAGCAATCATGGCCTGATTTGCTGAAAAAACTAAGGTAACATTGGTTTTAATCCCTTCATCTGAAAGTATATTAACTGCAGCCATTCCTTCTGCAGTCATCGGTATTTTTATAATTATATTACTGGCAATTTTAGCCAAAATTCTGCCTTCTTTTACCATACCCTCAGTTTCGGTACTTATTACTTCAGCACTTGTTGGACCAGGAACAAGATCGGTTATCTCTTTAACTACATCTTCAAATTCCACTTCTCCTTCTTTAGCTATCAAAGACGGATTGGTTGTCACACCTGATAATATTCCCCATTCTTTAATCTCTTTTATTTCCTCAATATTGGCTGTATCAATAAACATTTCCATATCAATCCACTCCTTATATTTTCTATTATTTGTCTATTATGGCAGAAATAGTACATTGCATTTCTGCCCATGTTTTTATTATAATTAATATAAATGTAAAAAGCAACACCCTGCATACATAGAGAGGGGACAATCTTAAATGAAGGTTTTTAAAACTAAACGAAAACTTATTTCTATCTTGATAGTTTCAGTACTTATTTTGCCTGTCTTTCTCTTTCTTCTCGCACCAATAACAGTATTAGCAGAAGAAAGTAGCAATAATAATGAATCATGGTTAAAGGGGATTTTGCTTGTAATAATTACCTTTGTACTAAATAATTATATTGAAAATAATTACCAGATAACTGACAGGCCAATAACAAGTAAGGTAGTCACAAATGTAGACAATATCAATAATAAAGAAATATTGGGCTTTTATGTAAATTGGCTCTCAGCAGATGCTAATTCATATGAAAGTTTAAAAGATAATTATAAAAATATAGACTCAGTTGCCCCTTTCTGGTATACTTTAAATCCTGATGGTAATATTGAATCAAGATACGGGGGACATCAATATGAGTTAAGCTCGCTATCCAATAACAGACAGATAAAAGTAATCCCATTAATTAACAATAATCAACAAAACAATATGATACTTATTGACCCTGAAACCAGAACAAAATCTATTAATAATATAATCGCTCTGATTAAAAAATATAATTATAGTGGCATAAATATTGATTTTGAATTTATCCCTTCCTGGACAAGGGGAAGCTATACTCAATTTATAAAAGAATTGTCCCGGAAAATGCCAGAAGATAAATTATTAACAATTTCAGTTTTTCCTAAAATAGATGTCCCTATAAATCTACAGGGGGCATATGATTATGGTGAACTTGCAAAACATGTTGATAGAATAGTTATAATGGCCTATGATAAACACTGGTCAACTGGACCCGCTGGACCAATCGCACCTATTGATTGGGTAGAAAAAAATATTAAGTATGCGCTGGAATATATTCCTGCGGAAAAAATATTACTGGGTATTGCAAATTATGGATATGACTGGCCTGAAACTGGAATTGCTAAGGATTTGAGTACAAAAAAAGCTTATAATCTAGTTGAAAACAAAAAAGCCAGTATTAACTGGCATAAGACATCACAAACACCCTATTTCTATTATTGGGATAATGATGGAAATAAACACGAAGTCTGGTTTGAAAACAGTTATAGTACCTCTTTTAAGCTCGATTTAGTAGAAAAATATAATCTAAAAGGAATTGCCATCTGGAGATTGGGCAATGGTACAGAAGATTTTTGGGAAATAATTAAAGAAAAATTAAGTTAAACTAACCAGACCATTTTTTAAAGAAACTATTACTGCCTGAGTTCTATCATTAACAGATAATTTCCTTAATATATTACTAACATGGTTTTTTACAGTTTTTTCACTTATAAATAAATGCTCTGCAATCTCTCTGTTACTCATGCCCTTAGCCAGTTGTTCAAGTACTTCCTGTTCTCTATTTGAAAGTTCCTCCAATTCCCGGCTATTTATAGACTTTTCCATTACTAGTTTTTCAACACTTGATGGAAAAACTCTTCCCCCATTCATTACCTTTTTAATATCATCAAACAATTCTTCAGGTTTAATATCTTTCTGTATATAACCTTCAGCCCCAGCTCTTGTCACTTCATATATATACTCTTCTTCATCATGAATGGTCAAAATTATAACTTTAATCTCAGGGCTAATCTCTTTAATATTTCTAATCGCATTTATTCCATTCATCCTGGGCATATTCAAATCAAGCAAAACAAGATCAGGCAAATATTCCCTGACTTTTCTGATTGCTTCAAGTCCATCTCCTGCTTCACCAACCACTTCCATATTGTCATATAATTCTAATAATTTACATATGCCCTCTCTTACTAATTCATGGTCATCTGCAATCAAAACTTCAATATTTTTCATATATGTACCTCCACTATTTAATTGGTATCTGAATATTAATCCTTGTGCCCTTATTAATCTGAGTATTAATATCAAGCTTTCCATTTAATAATTCACAGCGTTCTCTCATGCCAATCAATCCGTATTTATCACCTTCAATCTCTTTACTATTAAATCCCTTACCATCATCCACTATTACAAGATTAATATTATCTTTCAGGTATTCGATATTAATTTTACCCAGATATGCATCTGAATGTCTGTAAATATTATTTAAAGCCTCCTGTATTAGGCGAAAAATAGTTATTTCATATGTGCTTGGTAAACGCCTTTCTTCACCGCGAATTTTTAATTCAATCATTATTCTCGTCTGGTCAATATACTTATCAATATAACGCTTTAAAGTTGGTATTAAGCCCAGGTCATCAAGAGACATGGGACGCAAATCATAGATAATTTTTCGTACATCCTGCACACTCATTCTTAGCAGATTTTTCAAACTATCAAGTTCGTTTTTTGCTTTACTTAAATCTTTATCCAACAATTTTTGAACAAACTCGACCCGAAAAACAAGATTAGCAAGAGATTGAGCTGGTCCATCATGAATCTCCCTGGCAACCCTCTTCCTCTCTTCTTCCTGAGCCTCGATTACTTTAAAGGCAACCTGTTGTTTTTGCCTTAAATCATCAAAATGTTCACTGAGGTCATTTAATTCTCCATAAAGATAATCTCTCACAACACCAACTTTTGAAACAAGGTTCTCTGCCTTTTTTACTGTACCTTTAATATTTACTAATCTTCCTTCAAGATCAAATCTTCGTGATTTAAGTTGCTCCTCTTTTTCCTTTAATACAGCTATCTCTATTGAAGTATCCTCAGCCTCTTTATATGCTACTTTAATATCTTTTTCAGAATATCTATGTAAATCTTTACTAACTTCCATAAGTCTGATACGCGCCCTGCGATTAGCTTTTTCAAGTTTATCAGTTTTATCTATTACCGCATTTATTTCTTTATTTAACAATTGCAATTCTTCCTCAATATTTTTCATTTCTTTACGAGAAGATTCAGCAATAGAAAACATCTCTGTTTTACTATCATCCAGCACATCAATCGCTTTAGTTAAGATTTTTTCAAGACCATCAATGCCATTTTCACCCATTTTTGTAGCACCTCTTATATATAACATTAAAAATTAAATTCGACATAAAGAGCTCAAAACCTTTTTATTGATTTGCAAATTAGTCCGAAAGGATTAAGGATTAACTATATGGGGAGGAGTTTCTCCCTTAAGGGATTTCAGTATATCTTCAGCTACCATAATTGCCATTTTGTCCCTAGTTTCTACTGTCCCTGTTCCAGTATGAGGAGTGAGCACAACATTATCCAGTTTTTTTAATCCCGGGTTAATTTCTGGTTCATGTTCATATACATCCAGACCAGCAGCCATAATTTCTTTGTTTTTTAGGGCTTTTAACAATGCACTTTCATCAACAATCGGTCCACGACCGACATTAATTAAAATTGCTGTGTCTTTCATAAGATTAAATTCTTTCTCACTAAACATATGATATGTTGAATCATTTAACGGGGCATTAATAGTTATTATATCTGCTTCTTTTATTAATCCATTAAAATCTCTATATTTTGCACCCAGTTGTTTTTCTTCTTTTTCTTTTAAAGGATTCCTTTTAAAATATAAAACATTCATATCAAATCCAAGCGCTCTTCGTCCAACTGCCTGACCTATCCTACCAAAACCAATGATACCCAGAGTTTTTTTATAAACATCGCTGCCAAGCATTAATTTAGGGGCCCAGCCTTTAAACTTACCTTCCCTGCTAAATTTATCTGATTCTACTATTCTCCTACTTGTTGCCATAATTAAAGCCCAGGTTAAATCAGCTGTTGTTTCTGTTAAAATACCAGGTGTGTTTGTTACAATAACTCCCATTTCATTGGCTACCTTTATATCAATATTATTGTAACCTACCGCATAATTTGAAATAACCTTTAAATTAGAATTGCTTTTTACCACATCAGCATCAATGGGGTCACTTAATAAAGAGATTAGGCCATCCACATCTTTAATATTTTCAATAATTTCTTCTTTTTCAGGAGCACAATCCTTTGGGTTTATCTTAAGATTACATTCTTTTTTTAAGATATCAAGTCCTTTATCTGGTATTTGCCGGGTTAAATAAACATCATACTTAGCCATGAACTCATCTCCTTTCATATTTCCATAAATTCTTTAAGAAAAAGATGTGGTGTTCCGTCAGTAATCTTAAGTTTAGCATAAAATGCATTTTCTTCATGATTTATAGTAAAATGTCTGACATTTTCTGGTTTTTCAAGCTTTTTAAATATCTGCGTATATTTATCAGCAAGACTTTTATCACTATACCATCTATGTATTTTAACATTATTAATCACAATAATATCTTTATCTAATACTTTACTATTTTCAGACTCCTTTACATTTCTACCTGTTTTGAATTCCATTCTCTCTTTTAAAATATTATTCATTTTAATCAATAAAGCTATCCTATCTCTTCTGCCAATAATCAATGATACAGGAAAATAAAGTAAACTATGCCTGGGTAAGAGAGTAAGGCTCATATCTATACTATTTATATTTTTGTTTTTTATCCTATATTCAGCAGTAATACCTGCATAAGCACCTATCCAGGTATAGCTATGTTCCAGAGGGTTTAATGTCTTTTCCAGTTCATTACTAATAGCCCGTATAAATCCAAGGTTTAAACGTCTTCCCCGCCAGTATTGAATCGACACCAGACCAGCAAGCAAAGCAATAATAACTATATATTCATTCATTATTACCACCTTTATTATATAAACCTTTATTTATTAGCCTGTCACCAAGTATCTGCAAATGCTCTTCTTTTAACTGAGAAACCTTAATATCTGGAAGATTTATCCACTCAATATTATTGTAATCATCTCTTAATTTTTTAATATAATTATTATATGTATAATTATATTTTTCATTTTCTCTATATTTAATTTTATTAATTATCATCTTACTTACAGACATTTTTATTTTTTTTAATTTCGTTAAAGCCCTTTCTGATTCAAGTGCAGACAATCTATTATTATTAGAAATAATAATTGCTTCTGTTATGTTTTCATTTATAAAAATATCATAAATCCATTTAATCCTTGTATAATATCTATTTAATTCTTTTAAAACTGGATCATGGTCTTTTTCAGCAGACAGTTTTACCTTTTCATTATTTAAATTAATATATGATGGTCCTTTAATATTTTCAATGGAGCTCCTCTTATCCAATATATTTTCTCTTAATTTGATTAATTTTTTTATCCATTGCAGATTTATATAAGGAAGGGTCAATACCTTAAGAGTAATCCCCGTAGGTGCCGTATCAAAAATGAAATAATCATATTTATCCATTTTTAAATATTTCCATATAAGCTCCATTATAACATATTCTTCAATTCCCGGTGCTTCCGTAAAGATATCCAGGAGATTATCAAGATTAAATATCTGTAAATAATTATAATAATCCTTCATTTTATTCATGGTGTTTTTTAAATAAGTATCTCTTGCCTCATCAATATCTACTTCAATACCTTCCAAATTTTCTAAAATTTTTTCTGCTTTATCACTTAATTTTTTTTCAAGAACATCACCTAAATTATGAGCGGGATCAAGAGAAACCAATAATACCTTTTTCCCTCTTTTGGCCAGTGAAATTCCCAGTGAAGCAGCAATGGTTGTTTTCCCCGTACCACCTTTGCCTATTATAAAATATATTTTATCTTTAAAATCCTGACTATTATCCTTTTTTTTAGATATCGAAGTGTCCTGCCATCTGCCCGAAAAGATCATCATCATTCACCGCCCTTTTTTCCATTATCAATAATTCAGGGCCAAGATAAGGTAATAATTTCAATACAAGTCCTGCTGGAGGAGCAGGCATACCTGTAAATGAACCAATTAATAACAGAGCAAAGATATGCTCTATTTCTCTAACCTCTATTTCAACATACTCAGTAGCCTCTGTTTTCATAAACTCTGTTAATATATCTTTCCACTTATTCATCTAACCAACTCCATTTGATATGAAACGGGTACACGTCATTCCCTGTACCCGTTATTTAAGAAAAAATTTAAATTAACCAGCAATACTTCCTGAACTATCTTCAGATAAATCTTTATTTTTCATCGCTTGATAAAAATCATATGCCAGCACAAGTGCCAGTATTAATTCTAAAACAATAAATCCTTTTACAATAATTGTTGCTGGAACAGCTGACAAATACCAAACTAAGGCGGCAAAAACAGTTAGCCATAATGCACCTGCAGGAATTAAAACAGCCCAGAGAAAAGATTTGCCAACTTTTCTTACTTTATATACCCATAATGCCACAGTTAATAAAGTAACTGCTGCCAGCATCTGATTTGCCCCACCAAAAGCAGGCCAGAGGATACTATAAGCTCCACCCCAGGCAAGTACTATACTAATCCCTGATGCAAGCCCTGAGCCAAGCCATCTGTTAGTTAATACCCTGTGCAAATCACTACTCGATTCTTTTAAAGGCTCCAGCACTTCCTCCCATGCAAACCTTGCTACTCTAGCTCCGGTATCCATTGAAGTAAGCACAAAAGCTGATACCCATAAACTGGAAAAAACAGCCCCCAGACTTGCAGATAAACCAAAGGCATGATTAACTGCCCAGCCATAACTTCTGACAAATATACCAAGTGGTCCACCTACAGCTCCTATTGCTTTAACATAATTACTAGCAAAATAGAGTGGGTCCTTTAACTTATCAAAAACAATCCCCATCTCACTTAATGGACCAGCTACATCTTTTAATACAATCAATCCAAAAGCACCAATACTTACTGTAACAATTGTTGAAAGAAGCCCTTCTGTTAACATACCACCATAACCAACTATTAAACCCTGTGTTTCTTTGTCCAATTGTTTAGAAGTAGTACCTGACCCTATTAAAGCATGGATTCCTGATAAAGAGCCACAGGCTATAACAAGTGGTATTACAGGCCAGAATGGTGAGCCAACACCACTAACAACATTTGCGCTCCAGGTGGTAAAACCGGCTACCTCCATATTACTACCAGCAATTAGAAGTGCTAAAACACCACCAAGCAGTCCAAACACAAGTATATATGAATTTAAATAATCTCTAGGTTGTAATAATATCCAGACTGGAAGCGCACTTGCAGCCATCATATAAATAAAAAAGACAAACATCCAGACTTGATAACTTAAATTAAGTGGAAATATAGAGCCTAACCATATAGCAATAACTGTCATTGCCAGACCAGCGATTGTTCCCAGTGTAAAATTAATTTTTAACTTAAATAGTAAATATCCTGTAATTATTGCAGCTACAATAAACCAGGCTGCTGCGCTAGCTATATTGGGGTTTGCAACAAATAATTTTGCCAGTGCAGTAGAAAACGCTGCTAGAGCCAATACAAGAGCAAGATAGGCAAAAACCTGAAACATATATGATGTCCTTTTTTTCATCATCTTACCGGCAATCCACTGTATAGATTTACCCTCATATCTGACTGAGGCCATAACAGCCAGATAGTCATGCACAGCTCCAATAACTATATTACCAAGCCATATCCAGAGCAGACCAGCCCACCAGCCCCAGGCCATTGCCAGAGCAGGACCCAAAATAGGAGCTGCACCTGCTATAGATGCAAAATGATGCCCAAACAATACCGCTGGTTTTGCAGGAACATAATCAACACCATCATATTTATCATGAGCAGGGGTTAATTTTGCATCATCAGCACCCACTACCTTTTTAGCCAGAGACCGTCCATAAGTAAAATAAAATACCAGATAAATAACAATACCTATTAAAACAAGAATTGATGTATTCATCTTTTAAAAAACTACTCCCTTCTTAATAAACTCAATCCTGTAAATTTTCACCCTGTTCATAAGCAGAATTAAAAGTCTTTAAATTAACATCCAAGCATTTCTTCGGGATAATATCTTTTAACGTCTCTAAAACCACCTCCTTATCCAGTGGTAACACTCAATTGGATAATCCTTCTATTATTACTTACAACCCTGGTTTCACTGGAAATATATTTATTAGCACGATAAGTTTCTCCCAGCTCTAAGCCCATTAAGATATCTGCTTCATTACCTAATAATAAATATTCATTTCCCTCTTTTCCTTTAATCACTTCCAATTATATGCCCCCTGTGTATATTTTTCAAGATAATTTATTAATCAGTATTTTCTGTCATGAGTACAGCTAAAATTCTATTTCACCATATAGAATAAGATTACATATTATATATAAAAAGAAGGAAGTGATAATCATTAAGTTATCACATACTTCAATCATAAATAATATAACACTTATCATCCTCCCTCAGTTTATTAGCTCCTCAATATTTAAATTATTAGCTGAAAATAAAATAGAAATCGTTTTTTTGAATGTTTTTCAGCAAACCCTATATATATTTATAAAAAACAGACATAAAGAAAAACTATTAAATCTATTAAAAGAAAAGTATAGAGCCCGGATAGAAAACGAAATTACTTTAATCAAAATAAACTATAAAAATAGGGAGGAAAAAAATAAAATTCTATTACTATTAGCAAAAAATCCTAACCTTAATAAAAACATTATTTTAATGCAATTAAGCAATTCAAACGGGTCTTTTTATTGTGCTGTAAATAAAGATAAAAAATCAATTATTAATAAATTAATCTCCCCCTGATAATTCTAAAAGGGGAAGATTCTTTTATTTTTTTATCCTAATAAATTACGATAGAATTTAAAGATTCTCCTGCTAATATTCCCAGAGCTCCCATTCCCCAGACTATGATTATTAATTTCAGCAACTGGCATTACTTCAGTTGTTGTCCCACTTAAAAAGACCTCATCTGCAGAATATAATTCATCTTCTGCAATACCCCTCTCCCTGTATTCAATTTTTAATTCAACACAAATATCTAATACAACCCGTCTGCTTATACCATTGAGAATATAATTAGAAGCAGGAGGTGTAATAACTTTATCATCTTTAACAATAAAAATATTACTACTTGTACCCTCAGTAATAAATCCATCCCTGATTTGAACTGCTTCAAAAGCCCCCTCATTTTTAGCTTTCTTTTTAGCCAATATATTTGGTAATAAAGAAATTGATTTGATGTATGCCCTTGGCCATCGTTCATCTGCTACAGTAATTATTTTTATTCCATTTTCATAATAAGAATCAGGGTTTCTCTTTAATTTTTTAACAATCATCATAACATTTGCTTCCATACCATCCGGGTATGCATGTGACCTTGGAGCAGTACCTCTTGTAATTTGAATATATAAACTTGCATCCTTAAAATCATTTTTTTTCAATAAAATATTAGCCTGCTCTTTTAATTTTTTATAATCCTCAAATATTATTTTTAAACCTTCAACACTATTTTTTAAACGTTGAAAATGTTCTTCCATTTTAAAAGGCTGACCATTATATACGTTTATTACTTCATATACACCATCTGCAAAAAGATATCCACGGTCTTCTAAATCGATTTTAACCTCATCATAGGGTTTTATTTCTCCATTATAATAGACTAATCTCTCCATTTAATCCCCTCCCTCTTTATTTTAAGATTATCTCCTATAATTTTATTAAATTCACCTCAAAGCCCAGCTCATTAATAATATCAAGTTCCCTTTGATGACAGGTAAATAAAATTATCTGTCTATCTGCACTTAAATGATAAAGATATTTTATAGTATTTTTTAATCTCTCCCTATCAAACTGAACAAAACTGTCATCAAACAAAAGTGGCAAATCATCAGTACCAGTTAGCAAAGAAGCCAGTGCAATTCTAGTAGCAAAATAAAACT
>CAZOON010000027.1:0-10389 GCA_964581445.1 uncultured Halanaerobiales bacterium
TATCTAAAGGATCTGTAAATTTAATAGCATTAGATAGTATGTTAAGGACAATTCTTTTAATATTAAAGGGATCACAGGATATTGTTCTTTCATTTAAATCTGAATAAAATAATATTTTTTTATCTTCTTTTTTAATATATTTTTTTACAGAATATGTAGTTTCTTTAATTAGAGAAATAATATCACAGTTTTCTAAGTGTAAATGATAATTTTTAGATTCAATCATTGTAAGGTCCAGAAGATTATTTAAAGTTTTCATAAGGCGCTGATTATTATGACTAATAATATTGATATATTTTAAATATTGTAATTTGTTTATTGGAGTTTTATTTTCATCTTTAATCTTTTTTTTGAGTAGTTGTACAGAAGATGAGATTAAATTTAACGGTGTTTTTATTTCATGAGAAAGGTTAGCAAGAAAAAAGTTTTCCAGGGAATTAATTTTTTTATTAGTATTGTTTAATTCATTATCTATTTCTAATCTAAAAATGATTATATTTTTGATTTCTCCATTTTTTTCAACAGGGAAAGATTTAATAATATATTTTTTGTCATCAAAACTAATTTCAGATTTATGCATTTTTTTATTATTAATTGTTTCAGGGACAGGACAATATTCGCAGGGCTTATCTTTGTTATGCCAGACTTCATAGCATTTTTTGTCTTTGAGTTCATTACTGGCATAATTCATCTTTGCCTGTATGGAATGGTTTGTCCAGATAATATTATAGTCAAGGTCCTGATAAAATATCATATCATAAGGATTTTGATCATTATGATTAAGCAGGTATTTGCTTATCATAAAATCACCTCCTTTGCTATAATATGGATAAAATTGTCTTCTCTATAAAAATATTTTAATAGAAATACTATTAAATAGCAAGTAATTTATGTAAAATAAAGTCGAAAAAGGATTTGCTTTTGTTTTGTAGAAATTAAAAGTTAAATCTTTGAATAAATATATATTAGTAATTTTTAAAGGGTGATAAAAGATGTCAAAAATAAAAACTATGATAATATTCGGCACAAGACCTGAAGCAATAAAAATGGCAACTCTTGTTAAAGCCTATCAATCTGATGATAGGATTGAAAATAAGGTTTTAGTAACTGCTCAACACCGGGAAATGTTAGATCAGGTTTTAAATTTATTTGAAATAGAGCCTGATTATGACCTGGATATTATGCAGGCCCGGCAGAGTTTAACAGATATTACCAGCAGGGTTTTAAGAGGTCTTGATGAGATTTTAAAGTCAGAACGACCAGATTTAGTTCTTGTTCATGGTGATACCACTACAACTTTTGTAGCTGCTTTAGCTTCTTTTTATCAACAAATAAAAGTAGGACATGTTGAGGCAGGTCTCCGTACTTACAATAAATATTCTCCTTTTCCGGAAGAGATGAATCGTCACTTAACCGGAAGCCTGGCGGATTTACATTTTGCCCCGACGCAAAGATCCAGAAATAATCTTTTGGCAGAAAATGTTCAGTATAAAAATATATTTGTAACTGGAAATACTGTAATAGATGCTTTGCTGGAAACAGTTAAGGAAGATTATACTTTTCAGGATGAGGAAATAAAAAAAATAGATTTTAAGCGTAAGATAGTTTTAATGACAGCTCATCGGAGAGAAAATCTGGGTAAGCCAATGAGAAATATTTTTATGGCTATTAAGGATTTGATTGAAGCAAATGACGATATCGAGATTGTTTTCCCGGTGCATCTAAATCCCCTGGTAAGGGAACTTGCCAATGAAATACTTGGAGATATTGAGCATATACATTTAATTGAGCCTATGGATTATGAGCCTTTTGCCAATATTATGTATAGATCTGATTTGATTTTGACAGATTCAGGGGGTATTCAGGAAGAGGCACCAGGACTGGGGAAACCTGTATTGGTACTTCGCGATACTACAGAAAGGCCGGAGGCCATTGTTGCCGGAACAGTCAAAAAAGTTGGTACAGATCGAAAAAAAATATTTGATACTGCTAACAGATTAATAAATGATAGAATAGAATATAATAAAATGGCAAATGCGGTAAATCCTTATGGTGATGGCAGGGCAAGCTCCAGGATACTTCAAAGAACACTTTATGAATTCAAGCTGGTAGATAGCCCTGGTATAGAATTTGTTGAGCGGAATGTTTAATTTTAAAAAGGTTTTATAAGCTTAAGAGGATTGATAGGGATGAAGATTAGTTATATAAATGGGAAAAAGAGGTCTGTTAGTAAAGCACTTGTTTTAAGTGGGGGAGGGGCTAAAGGTGCCTATCAACTGGGGGTAGTAAAGGAGCTGCTAGAAAGAGGTGAATCTTTTGATATAATTATTGGCTCTTCTATAGGTGCTTTCAATGCTATACTTCTGGCTGAATTTTATTTGAAGAGATCTGATTGGTTAGAGGCGGTGAACTGTTTAATAGATGTATGGATGGAAGTTAATAATTTTATTTTATTTAACTGGCAGGGATTTATCAGTAATTTTTTTACCCTTTTAAATATTCCATCTATTTTTTCAAATTATGAAATAAAAAGAGTTTTAAATAAATATATACCTGATATCAGGAAGTTTTCTGATTACAAATTATGCCAGGTAAGTGTAACTGCGACTAATTTAAATAGAAAAAAAATTAAAATTTTTGATTATAACTCTAAAGTTGATGTAAAAAAAGCAGTTCTTGCTTCTATGGCTTATCCGGTAGCCTTTCCTGCTATCAATATAAATAATAATTTTTATATTGATGGTGGAGCATTAAATAATGCACCACTTAAAGAAGCTCTTCTCTGGGGAGCGAAAAGAATATATCTAATTTTTTTAACGCCATTAAGTGTAATAGAAGGAGGTGAGGGTAAGGACGAAGAAGATGATTCTTATTCTGCTCTGGAGGTTATAGATAGTTTTATTGAACTTACAAGTAATAAAATGATGTATGGTGATTTTAAAAATGCAGAAAAGATAAATAAGTTAATATCTATTTTAAATAAATTTCAGGGTAATTTACCGGAAGATTTTCTAAAAGATATTAATAATCTTTTTGGTTTAAAAAAAGGTGATGGTAAAAATATTGTAAAAATTATTAAATTTGCGCCTGAAAATATTTTGAAACCTCCCGGAACTATTGGTTTTAATAAAAATGAAATTCTAAGAGAGTTGATAATAAAAGGGCAAAAAGATGCTAAAAAAATACTTAATAATTTTTAAATTAAAGAGGGACACCTCTTTTTTTTCTTTTAATATTATATATAAAACAGATTATTCACGTTATGCATATTTTTACTTAATAATTGTTATTTAATAGATAACGGGATATTTTTGGGTAGAAAGTTTCTATTAGAAAATACAAACTTTCTAAAATTAACTATAAACAAAATTATAAAGACAACAAGAACAATTAAACGTAAATTTTACCTGAATATAATTCATAAATAAACAGGATTTTTGTATAAATAAAAAGAATATATTAAGTAGTGCATTACATATTGTTAGTTATAAATTACAATATGATAAAAAAGTATGGTGACGAGGAGGTTTTTGTATTGCTAGATAATACATTTTTTAGAATAAAGAGTCTTGATAAAATTGACAATAAAATTTTAAAATTACTTTCCGAAAATTCTCGTATGACTTATGTTGAGATTGGTGAAAAAGTGAGTCTTTCCCGAGTAGCTGTGAGAAATAGAATCAAATCTCTTGAGGAGCAGGGGATTATTGAAAGATATAGTATAATTATAAATCCACAGAAAATTGGGAGGACAGTATCTGCGTTTTTTAATATTGAAACAGAGCCGGAGTATCTTTATGAAGTAGCTGATGTCCTGGGAGAAAAAGAATGTATAACTGATATTTATCAAATGACAGGCTCTTCAAATTTGCATGTGCATGCTGTGTTTACTTCAAATGATGATCTGGAAAGATTTTTGAGTGAAAATTTATATAGTCTTAAGGGCATTAAAGGTATAGATTGTGATGTGATTTTATCCAGGATTAAGATCAGGAAGGGTATCAGACTTTAGTTGAAGGAGGGTATTAGAATGTCTTTGCAAGATATTATTTTAATTTTATTGGCAGGAACTGCTGCTGGTTTTATTAATACACTGGCCGGTGGAGGGTCACTAATTACTATGCCTGTTTTAATATTTATGGGTCTCCCATCAGCAGTGGCCAATGGTACTAACAGGATTGCAATTATGGTTCAAAATATTGTTGCAGTGAGTAATTTTAAACGAAAAGGTTTTTTTAATCTTAAACTCGGGATAATGCTTTCAATCCCAGCAATTTTAGGTTCAATAATAGGTTCAAATCTGGCTGTTAATCTCTCGGATGAGGTATTTAATAAAATTCTGGGGATCGTAATGATTATTGTCCTGGTATTAATTTTATGGCAACCACAAAAAAAATTTGCTTCTCCAGGTGAAAATTTGAGCCTTAAGCGCAAGATACTAGCAATGATCGCATTCTTTTTTGTAGGTATTTATGGTGGTTTTATTCAGGGAGGCGTAGGTTTTATTATAATTGTTTCTTTATCTTTAATTACAGGTTTGTCGCTGGTAAAGATAAATAGTATTAAAGTTTTAATTGTTGCTTTTTATACGATTTCATCCCTGATGGTATTTATTATGAACGGTAAAGTAAATTGGGTTCTTGGTTTAGTTCTGGCTATAGGTAATGGTATTGGTGGCTGGCTGGGAAGTAGTTTTGCTGTAGCAAAGGGAGATAAATGGATAAAAATAATACTTACAGCAGTAATATTGTTTATGTCTGCAAGATTGCTTGGAATTATTAAAATTTGAGGGAGGTTTATAATACTTGAATGAGCAAAGATTAAGTTTATTAAGGAAAAAGTTGAAAGAAAACTATTTAGATGCTTTTATCTTATTCAATAAAGAATATAATAATCGGCCTAATGTGCAATATCTAAGTGCATTTACAGGTTCTTATTGTATTTTGTTAATTACTTTAAAAGAGCAGTTTATTATATCTGATGCCAGGTATTTTGATCAGGTTAAAGAAGAATCAGAATTTATTTTGATTAAACAAATGAATAAAAACCCCTGGCCACATTTGGACAAAATATTTAAAAATAAAAATATTGAAAATCTGGGTTTTGCTTCAAATACTTTAAATGTGAATAATTTTCTTGAATTAAAGAAAAAAAATATAAAATTAAAAGGTTTTGACAGGCTAATAATGAAAATGCGCTCTGTTAAGGATGAGAATGAAATAAAATTAATTAAAACGGCCTGTGAGATTGCTTCAGATGCTTTTGGAAAATTTTATAAGAGGATAAAAATTGGTATGAAGGAATCAGACCTGGCAGCAGAGCTAACATACGAAATGCGAAAACTAGGTGCCGAAAAACCTGTAAAAGGCCATTTTGTGGTAGCTTCTGGAAAAAGGGGACAGAGACCACATGGGGTTTTTACAGATAAAAAGATAGAAGATGGTGATATGATTACCTTTGATTTTGGTGTGGTTTATAAAGGTTATGTGAGTGATATTACAAGGACTGTGGGCATTGGTAATGTTTCCAAAAAGATGAAAGAGATATATCAAATTGTTTTAGAAGCACAGAAAAAAACCATTTCTCTTGCATCTTCTAAATATACTGGAGAATCACTGGATAGTGTGGCCAGGACTTATATAGAAGAAAAAGATTATGGTGAATATTTTACCCATTCCACTGGTCATGGGATTGGTCTTGAGATCCATGAACTACCGATGGTTAATCAAAGGAATCCTGAGATTCTGGCAGAAAATAGTGTTGTAACCGTTGAACCTGGTATTTATATACCTGATTTAGGGGGGGTGAGGATTGAAGACGATATAGTGATAAAAAATGATGGCTGTGAAGTCTTAAGTTCTGCAAGAAAAGACCTGGTAATTGTTGATGCTTAGAGTAGGGGTTTGATTAATTTAAAATACTTGAGGGGGTAGAAGAGATGAGTAAAAGAATCATATCAATTATAATGATTTTTTCAATTTTGTTATTTGCAGGAGTTGTGAGCGCTGAAGAGGTACTAAGGGTGGCACAGGTAGCAGACATCAGTACACTTGATCCTCATAAAGCAAATGATATTTATTCAGCTAATCTTATGAAACAGATATATAATAATTTAGTAAAAATAAATGAAAATATGGAAGTTCAGGGAGACCTGGCCGAATCCTGGGAAAACCCGGATAAAACCACCTGGATTTTCCATTTAAGAGAAGGCGTAATGTTTCATAATGGAGAAGAATTTACTGCACAGGATGCAAAGTTTACCATTGAGCGTCTTTTAGATCCAGAAACTGGTGCTCCGGGAGCATGGTTACTTAAAGAGGTTAGTTCTATTGAAGTAATGGATAAATATACTCTTAAAGTTATAACCAAAAAGGCTTTTGCTCCTTTATTAAGTAATTTAGCAAGATATGAGTTATCAATGCTAAATGAAAAAGCGGTAAAAGAGGCCGGGGAAGATTATGCTAAAAACCCGGTAGGAACTGGTCCATTTGTATTTGAAGAACATTACTATGGGGATAAAGTAATTATCACTAAATTTGATGATTATTTTGAAGGACCAGCTGGAGTTGATAAGGTAATATACCGTGCGATTCCTGAAGATGCAACAAGAGTAGTTGAAATGGAGTCAGGTGGTCTTGATATTATATATAATTTACCACCACAGGAATTGGAAAGATTGAGTAATAATGATGATTTAAAAATAATTGAAGCACTGGGACAATCAACTTTGTATATGGGCTTTAATGCAGAAGTTAAACCCTTTGACAATAAAAAAGTGCGTCAGGCATTAAATTATGCAGTAGATAAAACTGCTATAATTGATGCTATATTTTTTGGCAAAGCAGAGCCTTCTTATGGACCATTGTCACCAAGTATCTGGGGTTTTGATAAATCTCTATCACATGCCTATCCATATAATCCCCAAAAAGCTAAAGAATTACTGGCAGAGGCCGGTTATCCTGATGGATTTCAATGTGTAATGTGGACAGATCCAAGAACTGAAAGAAAGAGTGTGACAGAATTAATCCAGGCTTACCTTTCTGAAATTGGAATAATGGCTGAAATTCAAATTATGGAATGGAGTACCTTTATTCCTGCAACTTCTAAAGGAGCAGATGGTATGTTTGTATTGGGCTGGACAGGTACAGGGGATGCAGATGGTGGTTTATATGCAAGATTCCATAGTGAAAATATTGGCTCATCAAACAGACATCACTGGGGAACACCCGAACTTGATAAAATGCTTGAAGAAGGACGTACAACTGTTAATGTTGAGGAAAGAAAAGAAGTTTATAATGAAATTCAGTCCTATATCGTAGAGCAAGCCCCGGATATCTTTGTTGCAATTGCTAAAACACTGGGCGCAAGCACAAAGGATATCGAAGGATTTACACTATATCCAAATAATATCAATCCACTCTATAATGTCAAAAAAGTAAATTAAATAAATAAGTGGGACTGTTATAAAATTATTTATAACAGTCCCAAAATATAAGATTTTTTGTTTAAACAGGAGGTGGAATAGTTGTTACGTTATATATTAAAGAGATTGTTATTATTAATACCCGTTTTATTAGGAGTATCTATAATTATTTTTGTTATTATTCATATGGCACCTGGTGATCCGGCACAGGTTATGTTGGGCCCAACTGCTACTCAGACTGATATTGAGCAGTTAAGAGAAAATTTAGGCTTAAATAAACCGCTTCATATACAGTATTTTATTTTCTTGAAAAATGCTTTACAGGGTGATTTCGGAAGATCGATAAGGACAAATACTCCTGTGATGGAAGAAATAATGAGCCGTTTTCCGGCAACCTTAAAATTATCTGCTACAGGTATGTTGCTTGCAATAATAATTGGTTTTCCACTTGGTGTAATAGCAGCTCTTAAACAAAATACCATTACAGATTCAATTAGTAGTTTTTTAGCTCTTGTAGGGTTTTCAGTTCCCAATTTTTGGGCCGGACTTATGCTCATGTTATTATTATCAGTTATTATACCTGTTTTGCCTTCATCAGGTTATGGCTCTTGGCAACATCTAATTTTACCAGGACTTGCTCTTGCTATTCAGACTACTGCTGTTATTGCCAGAATGACCAGATCAAGTATGCTGGAAATAATCAGGCAGGATTATATTAAAACTGCGAAAGCCAAGGGGATTTCAAGTAAACTTGTTTTATTTAGACATATTATTAGAAATGCATTAATTCCTGTTGTAACAATTACCGGCTTATATTTTGGCCACTCCCTAGGTGGTGTAGTAGTTACTGAAACTGTTTTTTCATACCCTGGTATAGGTAGATTACTGGTAAATGCTATCAGAGCACAGGATTATCCTGTGGTACAGGCGGGAGTATTAATATTTGCCGCTGGAGTTGGAGTTGTAAATTTAATTGTAGATGTAATATATGGCTATCTTGATCCCAGAATTAAGGCTCAGTACAGGGCAATAAAGGAAGGTGATGATCAATGACAGTTAAAAAAGATAGAAAACGAAGTCAGTTGGCAGAGGTCTGGCGTCGTCTAAAGATGAATAAATCAGCTATGATAGGTTTGACTGTGATATTAATTCTATTGATTTCAGCCTTATTTGCCCCTTTTATTGCACCTTATAACCCTGTTAAGACCAATGTTCGTGATAGATTACAGGGACCTTCTTTTAAACATTTACTTGGTACAGATAATTTTGGGCGAGATATATTTAGTCGTATTATTTATGGCAGTAGAATATCGCTTTATGTTGGTTTTGTTGCTGTTGGTATTGGAGCTATTTTTGGAGGTATAATAGGTGCTACTGGAGGTTATTTTGGGGGAAGACTTGATAATATAATTATGAGATTAATGGATGTTTTGCTAGCCATCCCTAGAATTATACTTGCTATAGCAATAGTTGGTATTTTTGGCACCAGTTTAACAAATGTAATGGTGGCTGTGGGAATAAGTATTTTACCTAGATATGCCAGGGTAGTCAGGGCTTCTGTGCTTTCTTATCGAGAAGAGGAATTTGTTGAAGCCGCAAGGGCTATAGGTGCTAGTGATTTGAGAATAATATTTGAAAATATTATTCCAAATAGTATGGCCCCTATAATAGTTCAGAGTACTCTGGGTATTGCTAAGGCTATCCTTTCAGCAGCAACTTTGAGTTTTCTTGGACTGGGTATCCAGCCCCCTACTCCTGAATGGGGTGCAATGTTAAGTTCAGGCAGACAATTTATGAGAATAGCACCACATTTAACTATATTCCCCGGTCTTGCTATTGTTTTGGTTGTTATTTCACTTAATATGTTTGGTGATGGCCTGAGAGATTCGCTGGATCCCAAGATGAGGCAATAATGTTAAGGAGGTTGTTTGAATGAGCAGTTTACTAGATATTAATAATTTGCATGTACATTACAATACATTTGAGGGGACAGTTAAAGCGGTAAACGGTCTCAGTTTAAATCTTGATAAAAAAGAGACCCTCGGGCTTGTTGGTGAAACAGGAGCAGGTAAAACGACAACTGCTCTGGCTGTGATGCAGTTGATTTCTCAACCCCCCGGGAAGATAGAAGAGGGAGAAATAAATTTCAGAGGTAAAGATATCAGAAAAATGAACGAAACAGAAATGAAGTTGATTCGTGGCAATGAGATATCCATGATTTTCCAGGATCCTATGACCTCTCTTAATCCAGTAATTTCAGTAGGATTACAGATTGCTGAAGTTATAGAGGCCCATGAAAAGGTAGGCAGGGATGAGGCCATGAAAAAGGCTGCTGAGATGTTGGAAAAAGTACAGATACCAGGGCAGCGAGTTCATGAATATCCACATGAATTTAGTGGTGGGATGAGGCAGAGGGTTGGAATTGCTATGGCTTTAGCCTGTAACCCACAAATGATAATAGCCGATGAGCCTACTACGGCTCTGGATGTTACTATACAGGCTCAGGTACTTGAATTAATGAATAATTTAAAAGACGAATATTCCACAGCCATGTTAATGATAACTCATGACCTTGGAGTTGTAGGTGAGGTTTGTGATCGTGTTGCAGTAATGTATGCCGGTGAAATAGTTGAAGAGGGAACTTTAGAGCAAATTTTTAATAAAGCTCTGCATCCATATACACAGGGTTTGTTTAAGTGTATACCTGATATTGAGGCGAAAAATACTAAGGTATATCCTATTAAAGGTTTGATGCCTGATCCCGTTAATCTACCTACAGGATGCTATTTTTCACCTAGATGTGATAAAGTAATGGATATCTGCAGGAAGAAAAAACCAACTGTAAGGAGAGTAGATGGACAGTTAGTTCGCTGCCATTTATATGATGGAGAGGAGGGTGAATAGGATGAGTGAGCAGATTTTAGACGTTAAAATTTAAAAAAATATTTTAATACCAGTGCTGGTAC
>CAZOON010000028.1:0-10323 GCA_964581445.1 uncultured Halanaerobiales bacterium
AACCTGAAACAGTTCTAACTGTTTGAAAGGTTTATGCCTGATCTAATCAGTTACATACCATTTTATTTAATTATATTGTTTCTTAATCTGTGTAAATGTATTGTTAAATATCCCAATTCATCTTCACTAACAGATAGATCTAATTTTTTATTAATTTTTCTTCCTATCTTTTCTGCCAGTTTATATGTTTCTTTAAATTCAAATTTAATTTTCTTTAAAAGGGGATTTTGAATCATTTTACCTTTTTCCATCCTATCCAGTGAAAAGCGAAGATGAGTAATCAATCGTTTATAACTTAAATCATTAACATATAATTTTATATTTATTTCATCTTCTATCATTTTAACAATATTTTTTAGAAAACTTGTGTATTTAACAGTTTCACTAACCTTTTTATTTTGCCTTGCTGCATGTAAGTGCATAGCTATAAAACCAATTTCTGACACTGGTATTTTTATCTTCAGTCTATTATAAAGCATTTCAGAGGCCTTAATCCCAACTTCATATTCATCAGGATATAAAATCTTTATTTCTTCTGTGAAGGGATTATTAATTTCAAATCCATTTTTTAGTCTTTCAAGTGCAAAACTAATATGATCAGTTAAGGCAATATGAATATGGGGGTTTAATTTCTTCAGTTTATTTTCTGCCAATACTATAATTTCTTCGCTTATTCCCATTACTTTACTATCAAGTTCATTTATTAATTGTAGATATTCATTTTTAGATTTTTCATCATAATTGATAAAAAATTTTTCTATATCTTCAGCATCAATTAATACCTCTTCATTTTTTTTATGTCCAAATCCAACCCCTTTACCAACAAGGACTAATTCTTTATTAGTTTTTATATCATATGCAAGTATTACATTATTATTTAATACCTTACATATTTTATATAATATTTTATTAGACATATTATCCCCCTATTAAATAAAAAAACGGAAAAAGATATTATAACGATATCTTTCCCCGGTTAATGCCTGAAAAATCCAGTTACACACCGAATAAATTTTTAAATTTTCTAAATTTATTATAATAGATAAAATTTATCGTGTCAAGAAAATATCAAATAAATTTATAAAATTTTATGTAATTGTTTTTCAATAATTTCATATGAATAATCTAATGCTTTATTAATGTTTTCTACCTTATTGCCCCCTCCCTGGGCAGTTGTTTTATTTCCACCACCTTTCCCTCCAATAATTTCAAGGGGTTTTTTTATAATATCACTCATATCTAAATTATTAATATTATTTGATTTACTTAATAATAATCTAACATTTGAATCATCACTTTGTGCAAATATTAATACAATATTATCTTCACTTATTAATTTTTTAGCCAGAGACCTTAAATCAGAAAAATCTATTTCTTTAAAGATTTTAGAAATTATTTTAATGTCCTTTATTTTATCAGCTGACTTTAATAATTGTTCTTTTTTATATAATAATATTTTATTTCTATATGTATTTAACATTTCATCCTTATTCTTAATATCTGTATTTAAGTTATCTATTTCAAATAGAATATTTTCATTATTAGTACTGAGTTTTTTTCTTAGTTCAGTGACAATATTATTTTTATTTTGATAATCCTTTAACGCCCTTTTACCACAGAGAAATTTTATTCTTGTACCACCTTTATATTTATTAAAATCAATTATTTTTATAATTCCTAGCTGCCCAGTACTTAGTAAATGAGTTCCTCCACAGGGGGTAATATCAATATCACCTATTTTAACAATCCGGATATCATTTTTTATACTTGTACTTTTTCTTAAACTTAAATTTTTTAGTAACTTTTCATCTGGAAAAAAGGTTTCAATTGAATAATCATTGTATATTAACTCATTTGCTTTCATTTCTGCTGAATTTATATTATCTTCAGAGATATCAATATCAAGATCAATGCTTACATAGTCTTCACCTAAATGAAAACCTATATTATTAGCATTAAACATATTATAAAAAATAGCTGAAATAATATGCTCACCTGTATGTTGTTGCATATGATCAAATCTTTTATCCCAATTAATTTTACATTTAAGTTCTACTTTCTTTTCAGGGATAAGTTCCATAATATGAAAAACATTATCTTTTTCTTTATATACATGTTCTACTTCTATACCAGCAATTGTCCCTATATCAGATGGTTGGCCACCACCCTCAGGATAAAAAGCAGTCCTATCAAGTAAAACATGATACTTAGAATTTTTTCTAAAAAAATCCTTAATGTTTGCAGTAAATTCTCTTATAAAAGCATCTTTATAGTATAATTTTTCAGACATTATATCCCCTCTTCTCTGCTTTAAATTAATTTTATTTACCCATCATTTTTTTAGCATTTTTTAACTCTTTTTCATAATCAATCTTTATCCTGGCAACATTTGTATTAACTGCTGCCTGAGCAACTGCTGCTGCAACATGTGGTCCTACTCTTTTATCAAATGGTTTTGGAATGACATAATTAGTATTTAGTTCATATTCATGAATCAACTCAGCCAGGGCATAAGCTGCAGCTTTTTTCATTTCTTCATTTATTTCTTTAGCCCTAACATCCAGGGCTCCTCTAAATATTCCTGGAAAAGCAAGAACATTATTAATTTGATTTACACCTTCTGAAATAAGAAGTTTTGTAATACTCAAACCAGCTGAAACCTGCAAGGGTAATTATTGCTGTTCCATGCTGGTCATCTTTGCTATGTTAATAATTTCATCAGGGTCTTTTTCATCAATACAAATAGGAAAACCATCTACTCCTCCAAATTCTTTGAATAAAACAGATTTACCCTACTCATCTTTAACTTCCACCTTAGTTTCAATCTTTAATTTTCCCTTATTAATCTTGTGCATTTCTAAAACTTCATTTTTCAAATCCATATTCAACTCTCCCTCTTTATTTTAAAATTATCTCACTCCTTTTTATTATTTATTATTAATTTATACTTGTTTGTTTTTTTATCATTAGCAATATCATTTACTACTTTAATTGCAAAACTAACGTTTGATAATCTTTTGTTTTGTAAAATATAAGTTAATTTTTTTGCGATTTTATTTTTTACTTTTTTTACATTTTTACCATTATCTATAACTGCTTTAAAAATAAATTTTATATCATTCACCTGAATTATTTGAAACTTTATTAGACCCTTTACATAAAATTCTACAAATACTATGGGATGAATAAATTCTTTCTTATTTTCCTGATTTCTAAACCATAAAATATTTTCCTGCCGTCCAATTATCTGTTTTACCTGGGTGAATGGCCATTTCTTATCTTTATTGTGCACTGTTCTTAATATATCGTTCATTTTATAGCGTATTAAGGGTTGAGAATAGTTATATAGGTTTGTAAGATAATAAAAGTTATCTTTAATTTCTATATAATTGATATCATCAAAAATATAAAGTCCAGAAAATTGCTCCTTAGCAATACCTATAATAATAGATTCAGATGCACCATAATAATTTACAATATTGCTGTTTTTCCAGGTTCTTTTTAAGTATCTCTTTGTTTTAGGAGAAAGCGCTTCACCTCCAGAAACTATAGTTAAAGGAGATATATTTAAAAGACCTTTATTCTGGAAATTCGCTAGCATTTTAAGTGCTGAAGGATAACCAGTTAGATTATCTGGATTCAATTTATTTAAGTCATCAATATATCCTGAAAGTGGATAATTTAGATTAATAATTAAATAATTTTTATAAAAATATTCCTGAAATGTTTTGAGTGGGCTTGAAAATAAACTAATCCCGGCATAATGGCCATCACTGGCACCTATAAAAGCATAATTTTTTCTTTTTAAACCAAAATTATTAAATAATCTTAATGACACTGCTTTAATAATATCCCATTCTCTTTCATTATAAATAAAGTAAGCAATTTTTCCTGTTGAACCTGAAGTATGAATAACTCGATATTGATTATTAAGAATAGATAATGGTTTAGGATTATTCTCTATAAATGTTTCTATTCTATTTTTGCTTAATCCTTTATCAGTAATAATCTGATCATAATTTTCCATCATAATATTCTTATCTATAGAAGGAAATTTATCGATGGAAATGTTTTTTAAATCCCTTTCTCTTATTCCGTGAGACTGATAATAATTTTTATAAAAAAGTGAATTTTTAAATACAAAATTTATTAATTTATGAAACTTTTTTTCTCTATTTTTAAGAATATCCTCACGGGTTTTATTAAGGTTTTTTTCAAATAAATACTTATAAAATAAAATCCTTGATAAACCCAAAATAATTTCACCTCTCTAAATAGATAATTAATTATATAATTAATTATCTATTTTTCTAACTTCTACTTCAAAAAATAATATTATAAATTATTCATACTACAAGTTTTAATATTTTATCACCTCATTTGCATAGTAATTTTTTCTAATATATAATTATTATATTATAATATTACTACTTTTTACAAATATCGACTAAAAGAGGATTAAAATGAATAAAAAATTAATTAAATATTTAATAATCATCCATCTTATTACAATTATTTTTGCATTCTATTTATATAATAATTATTATTTTGTAGCAGATTTTAAAAATATTATTATATTTACATTAATCCTTATTTTTTCTACAAATATAAATACTATTAAAAATGATTCTTTTAAAATTAATACATATATTATACTTCCTATACTGTTTCCAGTAATAGCTTTTTATGGGCCATTCTGGACAGCTTTTATTACAATGCTTGGAACTATTGATTTAATATATAATAAAAGACAATTTGTATGGTATAAATTTATATACAATAGAAGTATGCTCTTTCTAACCGGGGGCATTAGTTCAATAATTTATAAATATTTTTTCATATATAGTAATAATATAGTTAATGTCCTTTTACCTTTTATGCTATCTGCTTTAACTTATTTTATAATAAATATTTCCTTGATATATATTGCTATAAAATTAGCTGGAGAAAAAATTTCAGTAAAATACTTTATTCAACTCTTTGAAAATATTGTATTTTCCTATTTTACTGGACTATTATTTTATTATTTATTTTTAGAATATAATATATGGGCAGTTATCTTTTTAACTGGACTTATTTATATATTCAAAGATTTTGTATATGCCAGAATAAAACAGATTGATATCGAAGAAAAATTAAGCAAGAAAAAGGAAGAAATTGAATACCTTAAATTAAAAAATTTGCTTTTTCGAAATTTGTCGCATGAATTAAAAACACCACTAACTCTTATTTTTTCTTCAGTGAAATTATTAAAAACTAATAAGGATAAACCTGTGAAAATTGAAAAATATGCTGATTTGATAGAGCAAAATGGATATAGATTATTAAAAGTTGTAAATAATTTAATTGACATTTCTAAAATTAATACAAATTCCTTTAAATTAAATTTACAAAATATTGATATAGTAAAATTAATTGAAGATGTAATTTATTTAGTAGAAGATTATATAAAAAATAAAAAGAGAATTTTAAGGTTTAACACAGACACTGAAAAAAATGTAATAAAGGTTGATGCAGAAAGACTGGAGAGAATATTATTAAATTTAATATCTAATGCAGTTAAATTTACTGATGAAGGAGATATTATAAGTATTAATATTCAATCAAATAAAAATAAATATGTTTTAATATCTGTAGAAGATACTGGTATTGGTATAAAAAAAGAAAAACATAAAAGTATTTTTAAACAATTTAATCAATCTGATGAATCTTTATCTAGAAACCATGAAGGTTCAGGTTTAGGCCTAACAATTGTTCATTTATTGGTAAAAATGCATAATGGCAAAATTGAATTAGAAAGCACTCCAGGAAAAGGAAGCAAGTTTATTATTAAATTACCTGATACTACTCTTGCAAAACATGAAGAAAATAATTATCAATTAGAAAAAGTAGAACAATTAAACAAGGTTGAAATTGAATTTTCTGATATAAGTTAATTATCTTTATACTTTTTTCTGAATTTTAATAGCTTTGGTGAAATAACAGCATTACAATAGGCCTGTTCAGGATGATTATGAAAATAATTATGGTGATATTCTTCAGCTGGGAAAAATTTTTCAAAGGGAGTAATTTCAGTTAAAAGATCTTTACCCCATATTTTTTTTACTTCAGGTATTAAATCTTCAGCAATTTCTTTTTGTTTAGGAGAATGATAAAATATAGCTGAACGATATTGAGTTCCTACATCAGCTCCCTGTATATTCAAAGTTGTAGGATTATGTACATCAAAAAATATCTCTAGAATATCTTTAAATGATATATTATCAGTATCATAAGATATTTGTACAACTTCTGCATGATTAGTTTTACCCGTACATACTTCTTCATAACAGGGATTATCTACATTTCCACCAGAATAACCAGGTACCACCTTTATTACACCATCTAATTCTTCAAAAATTGCTTCCAGGCACCAAAAACAGCCTCCTGCTAAAGTAGCTAATTTAATTGACATATTCATTTTCCTTTCATTAATAAATATTTATTATTAACTTATGCTAAACCCTTATTGTCAAAAGCAGTAAATCCCTCTCCTAAAACTTCATGCACTTCGGTTAATACCACAAAGGCTTTACTATCAATGGCATATATTAAATTTTTTAATCTAATTAATTCTGAACGGTTTATAGTAACCATTAATATATTTTTCTTCTTACCGCTATAAGCCCCATGTCCATCAAAAATTGTAACTCCTCTTTCCATTTTTTCTATTATTTCGTTTTGAATCTTTTCCTGATAATCTGATATAATTATAGCAGCTTTTGATTTATTAAAACCTTCCTGGACCAAATCTATTAATTTGGATTGAATAAGTATTGAAATAGCAGCATATAAAGCCAATTCAGGATTAAATACAATTCCTGCCAGAACAACAACTAATCCATCAATTAAAAACAAACCCTGACCAATACTAAAATTGGGGAAATAATGATGCATAATTGCAGCTAAAAGGTCAGTACCTCCTGTTGTACCACCTGATCTGAAAACCAATCCCATACCAATTCCAGCTAAACTACCACCATATAATGTTGCTAAAAAAGGATCAAAGGTTAGTGGAAAGATATATGGACTTAAAAGATCAGTGCTTAATGATAAAACTAAAATCCCTAATAATGTTCTAATACCTACATGTTTACCCAGAATATGTACTGATAATAAAAATAATGGTATATTTATTACTAAAATAACAACACCTACTGGAAAACCCATTAAATAATGAATTACAGTTGCCAGCCCACTTACTCCTCCTGAAGCAATTTTATTGGGTACTAAAAATATAATTAATCCCAGTGCTGTTAAAAAACTTCCCACTGCAACTAATGAATAATCTTTTAAAATAGTTTTTAATTTCTTTTTCATAATTTCCCCTCCTGGCTCATATATAAACTTCAAATTGAAACATATTTTATCATACTATATATTATCATTAATCTAAGATATTCTCAAAAGATTTTGAACCAGAATACAATATTTTTAAGTTATGGAATTATAAAAATAAACCGATTATTTTTCGGCCTGTTACATTTCTCCAGCAATTTTATTAATTTTTCTTTGCAGATAAATAGAAATACGCTGTCTTTCATAAGCAAGTTCATTTTGAGCAAAATATCTTACGGGTTTGCCAATATTGATAGTTTTTTTATTATAATCAGAATAAACAGGATAAAATATTATATTCTTACCTGTTTTAATATAATATTTTTTTCCCTGGAAATATTAGCAGGTCTGATCCTCTATATACTGGAATAGCTTCTACTTTCTTCATAATATAATGACAAATTGGTGTAATTAAACTTGCTAATAATTTATTAAAAGGTTCTTTCATTCCTATAGTTTTTTAAAAAAAATTACTTTCCAGATGTTTTTTGCCTTCATTTTTTGATATAAGATTTTTTATTACCCAGAGTCTATATTTATAAGGAAAAAATAGTTTTATAATCAAATATAGAATTCGATATATATAAATATCCCTCCCTTTATCAAAATATATTATTATAAACCTTTTCTTTATTATAATAATATATTTACTAAGAATTTACAAATTATTTAATATCCTTATTAATTCATCTAATAAAAGCAATTTAAAATCTTTTCTACTTTATTTTCATTTTCAAGTTAATTTATAAAAGGGATTATCCGGAGTTAAAAAAATGTCGTATTATACGATTTTCTGAATTTTTAATCTTCTATATTTAACTATATTATGTTATAATTAAAATATAAATATTAATGAAGGTGATGTCTATGTATCTTTTCAGCGAAAACGAATATGAAATCTACAATAATTTAATAGTAGAGTTAAATAATTGCTATTCAGTTGAACAATTGCAAAAAATATTAATGCAAGAGATAAATCTACTAATTCCATCAGATAGTTTAATTTTTATTCACTATAATCCTGATGGAATTACTGCTAAATCAAGTATAGTTAAAAACCTGGATAAATCGCTTTTTTCTCAATACAAAAATTATTATCAAAAACATGATATATATAAAGAAAGGGTTCATACTCTCACTAAACCACCGGTTGTTAACCGTGCCAGTGATTTCATTTCTTATAATACCTGGGAAAAAAATGAACATCGAAACGATTTCTTATTACCACAGGGAATATATCATATAAGTTGTTTAGAAATAATAATAAATAATAAAATAAGCTGTAGTCTATCCTTGCATAGAAACTTTAAACATAATGATTTTTCTGATAGAGAAATTAATATTTTATATATACTTGCGCCGATAATAAAAAATGTTTATGAAACATTGAATTCCATTAAATATTTTAGTCATCTATCAGAAGATAAACTTACTCCTCGCGAAAAGGAAATTTTACCAATGTTAGTCAGTTCCTTTTCTAACGAAGAATTAGCTGAAAGATATGATATTTCTTTTAACACCATGAAAACACACATTAGACATATCCTTGCTAAACTTGAATGTTCCTCTCGTATTGATTTATTACATAGAGTAAACCATTATAGGAGAATGCGATATGAAAAAAACACAATTAATCATAAATAAAAGCCAACAAAATTTTAATATAATTGATATTGCATCTATCTGGACAGGAATTACTATTTGCTTACCTTCTTTTATGCTGGGGGGGGTATTAATTCCTTCTTTTTCTTTTAAAAATGCTGTTATTATAAGTATTTTAGCTAATCTTATCCTCGCCTTGTTAATGTACTTAATGGCATTACCAGGACTAAAATATGGTTATTCTACTGCCATATTAAATAGATATATATTTGGCTATCCTGCAGGGAATTATATCCCATCTATAGCAGTAAGTATTTCACTTATTGGTTGGTCTTCTATATTACTTAATCTTGCTGGTCAGGCAGCATACGAGATTACCAGTCATTATTCAATGGGATTACCAGCTTTTATGATTATGATAATTACTGCTATACTTATCATAATCAGTTCATTTGCCAGCCCACAAAGTATAAATGTAATTAGTAAGTTTAACTTACCTTTAATGTTATTTATTCTAATCTGGATATCATTTATTATTATTAATGAATATAATATCCTGGAATTAATTAATTATAAACCTACCGGTAGAATAAAATTTTATGAAGCATTAAATATAGTTGTTGGGGGAACAATAGTTGGAGCTTTTGTTAGTAGTGATATATGCCGTTATTCCAAAAATAAAAAAACTATAAGAAATGGTATATTATTAGGTACTCTACCCGCTGCATTACTTCTTGCTATTATAGGAATGTTTTCCAGACTAGCAACATCTTATTGGAATCCTATATATATTATTAAATCACTTGGTATGGGAATTCCTGTTCTTATATTAATAATACTATCTACCTGGACAACTATACAGGTTAGTATTTATTCAGCAAGTTTATCCTTAGATAATCTTATACCTAATCTAAGTAGAAAAAATGCAATTATAATTATAGGTTTAATATTAATAACAATATCATCATTAAATATTATCAATTTTTTTGAATCATGGTTAATAATTCTTGATAATTTATTTGCACCAATGATAATAATAACATTAATCAAATATTTTTATTTTAATGAGGAAAAAATAAAAAATATTGACTTTAAAGTAATTACTTCCATAGGGTTTAGTCTTATTTTAAATAATCTAATTACATTGCCTTTCCCTTCATTTTTTACATCTATGCTCTGGACTATTATAACATATTTGCTACTCATTAATTGTTCTTGTATTCAATTAAAAGAATTAACAAAGCAGAAACTATCATAATAATTCCAAATATAAATAGTATTCCAAGGCCTAATCCATCTGCTCCAGATTGATATTTTGATTTACCAGCAAAAATTAAAAACCAT
>CAZOON010000029.1:0-10239 GCA_964581445.1 uncultured Halanaerobiales bacterium
AAAAACCTTTCTTTACCAGAAGAAAAAATAAAGATTATTCTTGTGGATGGCATAATGAAAAAAGCTGATGTAAGTATTAAAAATGATAATAAAGAGATTACCTTTATTCCTTTTGTCAGCGGAGGATGAGTGGATTTATCTGTTACTACAGCCCATGTAACTTTGTTTGCTGCCATTATTTTTTCGATTATATTGTTAAATGAAATTCTTGCTTGCTCATCTCATTGATGGTATAATTAGGTAAGTTTTCATAATACAATGCCGGGAGATGATAATTATGAATAATAATGTAAGTATAATTAAAGATGCCTGGTTGAATTTTAAAAATAGTGGTGAGATAGATAAAGAAATTGACCCTCTCATAAAGCGCTCATGGAAAAGATGTGCTGATTATGAGGTTTTTTCTTCCGGAAAAGAAAAACATATTGTATTAAATAACACAGAATTGAAAGAAAGAATAGATGAATATGAAAGATTAATATATACAGCTACTCCACTAATGCAGGAATTGTATCAATATATTAAAGGCTCTCATTTTATTATTATTTTAACTGATAAAGAGGGCTATATCCTGAAATCCATTACGGATCCGGGGTTTGAAAGAGATGCTCGCGAGGTTGAATTAATAGAAGGGGCAAATTGGAGAGAAAATGCCAGAGGGACCAATGCAATCGGCACTTCGATTGCAGAAAATATGGCCCTAAATGTTTATGCCACAGAGCATTTGCTGGAAAAAAATCATATTTTAACATGTTCAGCTGCCCCCATAAAAGATAATAATGGTGATACACTGGGAGCTCTTGATATAAGCGGAAATTATCAGGCTTATCATCCTCATACACTGGCTTTGATTAATAAGACGGTTAATCAGATTGAAAATGGAATAAAACTAGAAGAAGGAAAATCAGATAAATATTTAGATAAATCAGACAATAAGATATATTCTTTGAGAACAAAAAAATATATAAAGGATAAAAAACATAAGGGTACTGCAGATTTTTGTTTTTCAGATATAATTGGAAATGATGAAAATATCAAGGAATTAAAGAGAAAATCAAAGATTATTGCAAATACAGATACAACAGTCTTATTGAGTGGAGAAACAGGAACAGGTAAAGAATTATTTGCCCATGCTATACATAATAACAGTGAAAGAGCTAATAATTCTTTTCTTGTAATAAACTGTAGTTCAATCCCTGATGATTTATTTGAAAGTGAATTATTTGGCTATGAAGATGGGGCATTTACAGGGAGTAAAAAAGGTGGTAAAAAGGGGCGTTTAATGTCTGCTGATGGTGGAACAGTTTTTCTTGATGAGGTAGAAGATTTATCAAATAGAAACCAGGCCCGTCTCTTAAGGTTTTTGGAGGATAAAAAGATAAAACCACTGGGAAGTAATAGATTAATTCAACTTGATATAAGGTTTATTACAGCATCAAATAAGTCATTGAAAAGATTAGTTGAAGAGGGTAAATTCCGGGAAGATTTATATTATCGTTTAAATATTGTTGATTTAAAAATTCCTCCCCTTAGAGAGCGTCGGGATGATATAATTCCTCTTGCTGGGTATTTTTTGGATAAATTCAAAAAAGAAATGGGTAAAAATGAAAATATTATTTTTTCTAAAAAAGTATTAAAAATATTTTATAGATATAATTGGCCTGGTAATGTAAGGGAATTAAAAAATCTGCTCAAGGGTATTCTGAGTATGTTGGAAAAAGAAGTGATTGAAGTACAGGATTTGCCCGAATATATAAAATCTAAAGGTGAAACTTTAAAGCAGATTGAGGATTGTGAAAGAGAAAGTATTTATAAGGCATTAAAATTTTATGATTGTAATATTAGTAAAACTGCTGAAAGATTAAATATTTCCCGTAATACACTCTATCGTAAGATAAAGAAATATAGTATTAATATCTGTTCCATAAATGAACAATAAAATAAAAGATTATAAATAGCTAATATATTGGGAATAACATGGTATTTATTACTACCATGTTATTTTTTTGTGTAAAAATATAACACTACAGGATTATACATATTTAATTAAAAGATTAGAGTCCCTGTTATAACAGTATTTACAGAGATAATAATTGCTGGTATATTTTTTGCATTTATAATTAGGTAAATATACCTCCGAGTCTTTTCTCCTAAAGCAATTCCCCTTGCCAGGGAGCAAGACCGATGGGTCTGAGGGGAAATCTTCAGGCCTCCCGTGTTTGGAAAGGAGCAAAACTTTTAAAGGAGGGATATTTATGGGGAACTTAGCTGAATTTAATGTTTTACGTATCAATCTAGAAACAGGTGATATTAAGAAGGAAAAATTGGATCCTGAATTGGTAAAAGAATATCTGGGAGGGAGGGGTCTGGCTTCAAAAATACTTTATGATGAATTAGAGCCAGATACTGACCCGCTTGGAGCAGATAATAAACTTATTTTTGCCACAGGCTTACTGACTGGAACACCGTCGCCAACAGGTGGTCGTTATATGGTTATTACTAAAGGACCATTGACAGGTACAATTGCATCCAGTAATTCCGGTGGTTTTTTTGGTGCTGAATTAAAATTTACCGGTCATGATATGATTATCTTTGAAGGCAAGGCAGAAAAACCAGTATATTTATCTATTATTGATGATGAGGTAGAGCTTAAGGATGCCAGTGAAATCTGGGGTAAGACTGTTCCTAAAACTACCGCTTATTTGGAAGAAGCTGTGGGTTATGGCAATGCTAAAATAAGCTGTATTGGTCCTGCTGGTGAAAATCAGGTTATGTATGCAGCGATAATGAATGATGAACATAGAGCGGCTGGGAGGACAGGTGTTGGAGCAGTTATGGGCTCAAAAAACCTGAAAGCAGTTGTTGTTAAGGCTAATGAAAATAAAGTTGAATATAATAAAGATAAACTGATGAAAGTAGTAAAAAAACACACTAAAATATTAAAGGAAGATGGTGTAACTGGAGAAGGTCTTCCTGCACTTGGAACCAAGGTTTTAGATAATATTATTAATCAAAATGGGCTTTATCCTACCAAAAACTTTCAGTTTGGTACTTTTGAGGATACTGAAGAAGTAGCAGGTGAGGCCTTAGTTGAAAAGGGATATCTCCAGAAGAATAAAGGCTGTTATGCCTGCCCAATACAGTGTGGTCGGGTAGTAGAGCTTCCCAATGGTCGTACAGGTGAAGGGCCAGAATACGAAAGTGGCTGGGCATTTGGCGCAGATTGTGGAGTAAATGACTTAAATGCTATAACTGAAGCAAACTTTATCTGTAATGAACTGGGATTAGATACAATATCCACTGGTACAACAATTGCAGCCGGTATGGAGTTATATGAAAAAGGGTATATTGATAAAGAGGAGCTAAATAATGGTCCAGAATTAAAGTTTGGATCATCAGAAGCAATTGTTTATTATACAAAGTCTATTGCTTATAGAGAAGGTTTTGGTGATTTGCTGGCCGAAGGCTCATATAGGATGGCAGAAAAGAAAGGACATCCAGAGATTTCTATGAGTGTAAAAAAACAGGAACTTCCAGCCTATGACCCTCGTGGTGTGCAGGGCCATGCCTTAAATTATGCTACTTCTAATAGAGGTGGTTGTCATGTCAGGGGTTATATGATATCTCCTGAAATACTGGGTGTGCCAGAAAAATTGGATACACAGGAATTAGAGGGTAAACCTGAATGGGTTAAGATATTCCAGGATCTTACAGCAATAATTGATTCAGCAGGTCTATGTCTATTTTCTTCCTTTGCTCTGGGTGCAGATGAATATAGGGAGATAATTAATGCTGGAGCAGATTATGATTTCTCCACTGAGGAGCTAATGAAAGTAGGGGAGAGAATCTATAATCTTGAAAGACAGTTTAACCTGGAGGCAGGTATAAGTCCTGATGAAGATACCCTGCCTGATAGATTTATTAATGAGCCCTTACCTGATGGACCTCAGAAGGGTAATGTAGTACATTTGGATAAATTATTGCCGGAATATTATAAAGTAAGGGGCTGGACAGAAGAGGGTATGCCTTCTGACAAAAAATTACGAGAATTAAATCTGGTTTGATCTAAATGAAGATTAAGTTTTTTTCGCTGATAAAACTTGATTTAAAAAAATCAGAGCATAATATGAAGATTTCTGAAAAAGATTCAGTACTTAGTATTATTGAAGAATTAGATAAGGACTATGATGGTTATTTTACTAAAAAATTACTTAATGAAGGTGAGATAGAAAAAGGAACCATCATCCTTTTAAATGGAAAGAATATTTTACATTTAAAAGGACTGGATACTTTAGTAGGTAATGATGATGAACTGGTATTATTTCCACCTTCTGCAGGAGGATAAAAGGATAAATTCCAGGGGTGAAAAAATTTTAAAATCCCTGGAATTTTTTTTCGTTTGCTACTCAAGGAATTACCTGTTATAATAGTAAAAACAGGGGGTTTTCGATGAATATCTGGCAGAGACAGGATATGATATTCTCTAAAGAAGAAAACAAAAAGATACACAATACTGTTGCTCTTATCGCTGGAACAGGTGGACTTGGTACTCATCAGGCCCAGGAATTACAAAGACTTGGAGTCAAAAAGCTCTATCTTGTTGATAATGATATTATTGAAGAATCTAATCTTAATAGACAAATATTTTATGGCTATAATGATATTGGACAAAAAAAGCTGAAAATAGCTCAAAAAATGATGAATAGTTTTAATTTGAATACTGAGATTATTGTACTTAATCAAAAAATAGATAAAGATTTTCTTATTCCTCCTGATGTAGATTTAGTATTTGATGGACTGGATAATTTTAAGACAAGATATGTTCTTGAGGATTTAATTAATGAGCAAAATATCCCCTTAATCCATGGAGGTATACATTCCTGGTATGGACAAATTACAATTATTATACCTGGCAGGACAATGAAATTATCTGATATATTTGGGACTGAAAGTGATTCCCCTGAAAAAATACCTGCCATATCGCCTGCAGTAGCAATTGTTGCTTCATTTCAGGTGATAGAGGGTATTAAGTATATTTTAAATAGAGATGATATTTTGTTAAATAAATTACTGATAATTGACTTAAATGATTATACAATAGACATTGTTGACTTGAATAATTAAAGATAAAAAATATTAAAATTTAATATGTCTTCGATCTGGATTACCTGTGGACTAAACTCTATGGCAATTTAGACGAAAGGGTATTGAGGGAAACCTTAATGCCTCCCGTATTTGGAAAGGAGACACATCACAGGCCGGTGTCTCAATAGATGCCGGTATTTAATTGTGGGGATGATAATATATAATATTGAGGGAGGTTAATATGATAATAATTTCTGTATCTGGAAAGGCAAGCAATGTTGGTAAAACTACTTTAGTAAGTCATATTATTAAAAATTTAAAATGTCAGGTGGCTGTAATTAAGACATCCATCCATGATGAACTTGAAGATATAATTGTCAGTGATAATCCGGAGATTATTAATGAAAATGGTACAGATACCGCAATATTTAAAGAAAGTGGGGCAGAAAATGTTGTTTATTTAAGAAGTGACTATGAGCATCTTGAAGAAAGTTATAAAAAAGCAAGGGAATTACTGGATGATGATATTGAATACCTTATAATTGAAGGTAATAGCATCCTTGATTTTATAAGTCCTACTTTAATATTTTATCTTGAATCTACAAATCTTGAAGCTAAAGATTCGGCAAATAGAGCGAGGTCCTGCTCTGATATTATTATTGAAAATAAGAATCTTGATAGACTAATTGCAGATGGTAATAGTATGACCTTTAAATTAAATTTTGATAGTATTAGTTGTTTTGATTCACATCTTATTTGTAAGACACTTAATATAAAAATACCTCTTCTTGGTAAACTATTAGAAAAAGAAGATATAAAAATAAGATATTGTCAACTAGGTTTATTCAAATAGAACTGGAGTGATATTATGTCAGAATTTCTGGAATTAAATACCCCTATTAGATTCTGGAAGGTGTTTGCTGAAAACTTAAAGATGAAAGAGTTAGAAAAAGAAACTATTGATTTTTTAAAAAGCAGGGGGAGGATTGTGGCTGAAGATATTCTTTCACCAGTCAATCTGCCTCCATTTGCAAGGTCAACAGTTGATGGTTTTGCTGTCAGGGCAAAGGACACATCAGGTGCCTCAGAATCATTACCGGTATATCTTAATGTGCTTGCTGAGGTATTAATGGGAGAAAATGCGGACATAAAAATGAACGCAGGAGAGGCAGTGAAAATACCGACAGGTGGTATGTTACCCGCTGATGCTGATGCCGTGATTATGGTAGAATACACTGATTATCTTGATGAAAATATGATTGAAACTGCTGCTTCAGTGGCTGTAGGAGAAAATGTAGTAAAATGTGGAGAAGATATTGCAAAAGGTAATATTTTACTGCATAAGGGACACAGGATTAGACCACAGGATATAGGGGCTCTGGCAGGACTGGGAATTACAGAAATCGAGGTTTTTAAAAAACCTTTAGTTACAGTTATTTCAACAGGAGATGAACTCATACCCCCTGATAAGACACCTGAAAATGGTGAGATAAGAGATATAAATAGTTATACTATTGCTGCAGTTTTAGAGGAAACAGGGGCCCGCATACGATATGCCGGGATAGTTTCAGATACGTTTAGTGAACTAAAAGACGTAGTGGAAAAAAATCTGGATTCAGATTTAGTCTTGATTTCCGGGGGAAGTTCTGTTGGGGTTAAAGATATGACTATAGATGTACTCAATACACTGGGAGAGCCAGGTGTTGTTTTACACGGTGTATCAATAAAACCGGGAAAACCTACTATAATGGCTTTTATAGATGATGTCCCTGTAATGGGAATGCCCGGACATCCGGCTTCTTCCTGGACAATCACAAATCAATTTATTAAGGGAATAGTTAATAAATTAAGTGCTGAAAAAATAAAATCATTTCCTCATATTATTAAGGCAGTTTTAAGTCGAAACCTGGTTTCTGATAAGGGAAGGGAAGAATATGTCCCGGTAAGCTTAAAAAAGGATAACTCTTCTTATATAGCTGAGCCTATAACCGGAAAATCCAGTTTAATTACCACCTTTGTTGAGGCAGATGGATATTTAATTATAGGTCATTATCAAGAGGGTTTAAATAAAGATGATTTAATAGATGTTTATTTGTATTAATAATTAGAGAAGGTGAAAATAAATGAGTAAGATATATCTGGAAAAAGTACCTTTAGAAGAGGCTAAAGAAAAATATTTAAAGCTTTTTTCTGATTATAGCCTGGATATGGAAGAGATTGATATTAGAAATGCCCGGGGTAGGGTTACTGCAAAAGCAGTCTATGCCAGAAGGTCAGCCCCTCATTATTATGCCTCAGCCATGGATGGTATTGCAGTAAGGGCAGATGATACAGATGGGGCCAGTGAAAGGAGCCCTCTGTCTCTGAAAAAAAATGAAGATGCTGTACGTGTTGATACAGGTGATCCCATACCTGATGAATTTAATGCGGTTATCAAGAGTGAAGAAATAAATGAAAAAGATAATGTTTATCTTATAGAAAAGGGGGTAAGCCCCTGGCAGCATATAAGGAGTATAGGTGAGAGTGTTATTAAGGGTCAGCTAATACTGCCAGTTAATCATGAGATAAGGTCTTTTGATATTGGTGTTTTACTTGAAGCTGGTATTACCAGGATTCTGATAAAAAAAAGACCGGAAATTGGTATTATTCCCACTGGCACTGAAATTGTTCCACCAGAAAAAAAGCCAGAAAAGGGAGAATTAGTTGACTTTAATTCCAGCATGATGAAGGCCTATGGAGAAGAGTGGGGAGCAGATGTTCATATTGCTGATATTTTAGAAGATGATTATGATAAGATAAAATATAAGATAATTAAAGAAAATAAAGAGAGTGATATATTAATAATAATTGCAGGCTCTTCTGCTGGAAGAGAGGATTATACGGTCAGGATTTTAGAAGAGCTGGGTGAAGTAATTGTTCATGGAGTAAATATAATGCCTGGAAAACCGGTTATTTTAGCTAAAGTTAATGATAAACCAGTTATCGGTATTCCAGGATATCCACTGGCAGCACTTTTAAATTATAATATTTTTGTCAGGTCTTTAGTTTATAAAATGCTGGGACTGGATTTGCCCCAAATTCCGACTGCTGAGGCTATAGTAAAAAGAAAGCTTCCTTCCCAGATTGGTTTAGAGGAATTTATCAGGGTTAATCTTGCTCTAATAGATGATGAATATATTGCTGTCCCCAGAAAAAGAGGCTCTGCTGCCATGGAGTCACTCTTACATGCAGATGGAATTATGTCTATTCCTGAAAAAAAGGAAGGCTTAAGTCCCGGGGAAAAAGGAAAGGTATATATTTTGAAAGAAAAATCTATAATTAAAAAAAATATTTTATTTACAGGTAGTCATGACCTTTCTCTTGATGTGCTTGTGAATGAATTAAAAGTCAATAAGACTGGCTTTGATTTTAATATCCAGTCTGTAGGAAGTATGGCAGGATTAATGGCACTTAAAAGAAATGAATGTCATCTTGCCGGTGCCCATCTTTTAGATGCAGGTACCGGAACTTATAATAAAGTATTTGTAGAAAGGATTTTACCTGGCAGGAAATTTGCCATCTTAAACCTTGTTTATAGGCAACAGGGTTTAATGGTTAAAAAAGGTAATCCCTTTAATCTAAATAAGATTGAGGATTTATCTAGAGAAGGGCTTATTTTTATTAACAGGCAATCTGGTGCCGGGACAAGGGTTTTGCTTGATTACTGGCTAAAGAAAAAAGATATATCTCCTGACACTATTTCAGGTTATGAAAGAGAGGAGTTTACTCATATTGCTGCAGCTGCTGCTGTTGCCAATGGCTCTGCTGATGTAGCTTTAGGGATTAAGGCTGCAGCAGAGGCCATGGGCCTGGATTTTATTCCTCTCCTTGAGGAAAAATATGATTTGATAATTCCATATAAATTAATGAAAGATAAGAGAATAAAGATGATAATGGATATTATAAACTCAAAGATTTTCAAAGAAAAAGTAAAGGAAATTGGGGGTTACAGAACTGATCATAGTGGTGAATTAATAATTGCCGGAGAGGAGAATATAGATGAAGGATAAATATGGAAGACAGGTGGATTATTTACGAATATCTATAACAGATAGATGTAATTTGCGCTGTCAGTATTGTATGCCACCTGATGGTGTGGAGTTTAAATCTCATGGGGAAATTATGCGTTATGAAGAAATTATTAATATAGTTGAAGCAGGACAGAAGCTGGGTATTAAAAAGGTCAGGATTACAGGCGGTGAACCCCTTGTCAGGAAAGGTATTGTGGATTTTATTTCACAATTAAATGAATTAAATTTAAATGAAATCAGTATAACTACTAATGGTTTGTTATTAAATAAATATGCTGCAGATTTAAAAAAAGCAGGTTTATCCAGGGTTAATATCAGTCTTGATTCATTACAGCCTGAGCGTTATAGAAAAATCACCCGTAGAGATGAATTTGAAAGGGCTATGAAAGGGATTAAGACAGCTTTGCAAGTAGGATTAGAGCCGGTAAAAATAAATACTGTTGTAATGAAAGGGATAAATGATGATGAGCTGGAAGATTTTATAGATTTAAGTTATAGAGAAAAGCTGCATATACGTTTCATAGAGTACATGCCTTTAGGGGATACAGAAATTAAGTCAGGGGATTATTATATTTCACTTAGTGAGTATAAAGATGAGTTAATTAGTAAAAAGGGAATAGTTCCGGCTACAATTAAAAATAATGGCCCTGCAGAATATTATAAAATTCCAGGAGCTAAAGGTACAGTAGGATTTATTACAGCTATAAGTCATACATTTTGTGATAAGTGTAATCGTATGCGTTTAACGGCAGATGGCAGATTAAAACCGTGTCTTGCCAATAATCTTGAGATTGATTTGCATGATGAAAATGGAAATATCCATGATAAAAATATACTGAGAGAAAAATTTAAAGAGGCAATTTTAAATAAACCGGGTAGTCATCACTTTTATGAAGATGAAGAATTATATTCCGGTCGAAACATGTCTCAAATAGGAGGCTAAATATGAGAGAATTCAGTCATATTGATGATAGAGGAAAAGCTAAAATGGTTGATGTTACCGATAAAAGTGAGACAAAGAGAGAGGCCATTGCTTATGGTCAAATACAAATGAAGCCTGAAACTTTGAGTCAGATTAAGAATG
>CAZOON010000030.1:0-4980 GCA_964581445.1 uncultured Halanaerobiales bacterium
GATTTTGGAATTACACTTATTTTTCCTGTTGTTTCCATGATTGCAAATTCGATGTCAGCAAGATTGTAATATCCTTTTATCCTTAATTGTTCTAAGAGGTCATTAAGATTAATACGAAGTTTTTTTAAATTATCTTCAATTATCCTGCCGTTTTTTATTAATATAGTAGGTTTCCCACATAGAAAAGACCGGGCTTTAGTACTTCTCATACTTATTATGGATATAATAACCTGAAAAGCAAGCAGGAGGAAAATGGGGATTATACTAAAAAGGAGAGGAATATCAATATCTTCCATGGGGATAGCTGCCAGGGCAGAAATCATAATAGTAATGGCCAGTTCAAAAGGCTGCAATTCCCCTACCTGTCTTTTTCCCATTATCCTGATGACCAGTATCACTGTTCCATAGAGGAGGATAGTCCTGGCGATAACTATTAACATATATTTACCCCTTATCTAACTTTATTATTATTATATACAGGGGTTTAATCTATATACATAGACTCTGATTTTCCAATAGCCCTCTCCAGCAGTCCTTCAATATCCAGCTCTGCTTCAGCTTTGATTGCATTTTCTAAACGGGGTTTTGTTACAGGATGATCTGGTAGGAAAACAGTACAACAGTCTTCATAGGGTTGAATGGATATTTTATAAGTGCCGATTTTTCTGGCAATAGCCATAATTTCTGTTTTATCCATAGTTATAAGTGGTCTTAAAACAGGAATGTTTGTTACTGCATTGATTACATTCATGCTTTCCAGCGTCTGGCTAGCAACCTGCCCTACACTTTCACCGCTTAAGAGCACCAGGTTATTATTTATTCTGGCCATAATTGTTGCCATACGGAACATCATTCTTCTCATAATAGTTATATTGTATCTTTCAGGGCATTTTTCCTGTATCTCCTTTTGTATCTCAGTAAAATATCCTATATGTAGTTTTATTTTACCGCCATATTGACTTAGAACTTTTGTGAGGTCAATTACCTTTTCTTTGGCCCTATCACTAGTGAAAGGAAAACTGTGAAAATAAAGGGCTTCAATTTTTATTCCCCTCTTCATAGCCATCCATCCTGCAACAGGACTATCTATACCCCCTGAAAGAAGAAGTAGGCCTTTGCTACTTGAACCAATAGGTAAACCACCAGGTCCGGAAATAACCCTGCTGTAAATATAAATATGTTTATTCCTTATTTCCACATAAACTTTATTTTGGGGATTATGGACATCTACACTTATTTTATTATTTTTATCATTAATCTCTCCTAAAATTTTAGCGCCAAGTTTTCTACTTACTTCCATACTATTTGGTTTAAATTGTTTGTTTGCTCTTCTAGTAATAACTTTGAATGTAGTCGGATAGTTTTTTACTTCTTTTTTAAAAAGTTTTAGGGCCTCTATTTCTAGACTTTCATAATCTAAAGAGCAAATGACTGCCGGACTAAATGAGACGATACCTGGTATCATCTTTAGCCTGTCCATTATTTTTTCTATATTGTTCTCACTATGGATAAAAATACGACCCGAGCTACGTGTGATTTTATAGTCTGCAATATTTTTAATATTTTTATCTATATTATTTATTAACTGTTGAACAAAATTAATCCTATTTTCACCTTTAAGGGCAATTTCACCAAAACGGATTAAAATAAGGTCATACAATTAGCTCACCTTCTTATTTATTTTTTGGTAAATATAATGAGAGATATTCTAACTTTTCTTTCAGTTTTTCTAAAGTGTAGTCAATTTCTTCATAAGTATTAAATCTGCAAAGACTAATTCTGATGGTGCCATTAATATATTCTTCGGGGAGATTGATATTATTTAAAACATTGCTTTTATCTTTTTTTCTGGAGCTACAGGCTGAGCCTGTAGAAACAAAAATATTTTCTTCTTCCAGGGCATGTACAAGAACTTCGCCTTTAATATGGGCAAAAGAGATATTTAATATATGTGGGGCCCCTTTTTCAGGGGTGTTTATCCTGTAATTATACTTGTCTAATTTTTCCTCAATCTCTTTTCTAAGATATCTTTTCAATTTATCAATTTTTTTATTAAAATTATATTTAGCTGTAAAATTTTCTAATGAATTAAGAGCGGGGATAGCACCAGAAATAGAAGGAATATTTTCAGTTCCTGACCTTATATTATTTTCCTGTCCGCCACCATCTAAAAGGGGCTGAAGATTTATTTTTTTATTTTTATATAAGGCGCCAACCCCTTTTGGACCATGAAATTTATGGGCACTTATGGTTAAGAGGTCTATCAACCAGTCATTTGTATTGATAAGGATTTTACCGAAAGATTGTACGGCATCAACATGGAAAAAAGTCTTATGATTAATTTTTTTGATTAATTTGCCTGCCTTATGTACTGGCTCAATTGTACCCAATTCGTTATTAATATGCATGATACTGACTAGAATTGTATCAGGTCTTATAGAATTTTCCAGATCTTTTAAAGATATTAAGCCATAATCATCAACATCTAAATATGTAATCTCAAAACCCTGTTTTTCCAGCCCTTTATAGGTGTTTAATACAGCAGGATGCTCAACAACAGTAGTTATTAAATGTTTACCACGATTACTGTAATTATTTACAATTCCTTTTATAGCAAGATTATTGCTCTCAGTTCCACCTGAAGTAAAAATAATTTCTTCAGGGAGTACATTTAATCTTTTAGCTATAAGGGCACGAGCCTTTTTTAATATCTTTTCAGCCTCAATTCCTTTTTTATGAAGTGAAGAGGGGTTGCCATAATTGATAATTAATGTTTTTGTCATATACTCAATTACTTCCGGGATAGGTCTGCTTGTTGCACTATTATCAAGATATACTTCCCACATTATTTATAAACCTCCTTTATGCTACATGTATTATATCACAAATAGAATTTAGTTAAAATTAAGATTTAAATCTTTCTATATCTTCTGTTTTAATTGCAGTTATTAATATCATTATTATTAGATATATAATAATAGATACAAATATAATTGTCAGGACTTTAATGGTATAAGGTAATTTAAGATAATCAAGGTTTAAATAGGGATCTATAAAATATATTATTATACTTGCAAAGAGGGGTTTAATAAATATCTGCAAATAGTTATATTTAAATTTTGTTAATTTTTTAATTGAAATAAAGTTTAAAAGAGCAGCAAGGATATATCCTGTAGCAAGACCGATTATAGCACCTTTCATATTAATATCCGCTTTTTGCACCAGAAAATAAATTAATATTAATTTTATAACAGAGCCAACAGCTAAATTTCTTACAGCAAGTCCTGGATGCCCGAGACCATTTAACATTCCTGAAGATACCTGAAGATAATAAATAAAAGCTGCACTTATTGCTAATTGAGAGAGTAAGATGCCCGCTTCAGGATAGCCAAATAATATATGGCAGATTTCCTTTCCACGATTAATAAATATTATACTTACCGGAAAACCAAGATAAGCACTAATCCGTAGAATATCTTTATAATTCTTTTTTATTTTTTTATAATTTTTATTGGCATTTGCTTCAGATATATTTGGAATTAAACTTATTGTTAAGGCAATGGTTATTACTGTGGGAAGAAATATCACCTGTTCTACCATACCACTTAGTTGACCATATAAAGAAGTGGCTTCCTGAACAGTGTTTCCACTGAACTCTAATTGTCTTGGTATTAAGATGGCCTCAGCACTGCTCATAAGAGAATGGATTAGTCTGCCCATTGTTATTGGTAGGGCCAATTTACTTATTTTTTTCAGATCCCTGTAATAATTATAGTCCCTGTTTTTTGTGACTGTATAATTCTGAATATGGTAGATGTAGAGAATAAAGAGTATTATTAAACCTGCTAGTTCCCCCACAGAAATTCCCAGAGCAAGACCTGCAGCTTGAAATTTTAACTGCAGATGTGTGAGCATATTTATAATTATTAAAGTTGCTGAAAGCCTGCAGATTTGTTCTGTAATCTGAGAAATGGCCGTTGGCACCATAGTGTTAAAACCCTGAAAAAAACCGCGAAAACTGGCAGCCAGGGGGCTTATTATTAAAGCTGGTGAGATGGCAATAAAAAGAAGATGTGTTCTTGGATCACTAAAAATATGTGTTGAGATATATCCAGCTGAAAGATTTAATAAGAGGGCCATTGTGGAGCCAAGGATGGTAACTGTTATCAGTGTTATTTTTAATAGTTTTACAGGAGAATAAACATCATCTTTGCTCAAGTGTTCAGGTATTAATTTGGAGATAGAAATGGGGAAACCAGCAGTACTGATAAGAAGAAGGGTCATAAAAAAGGGATAAATCATTTGAAATAAACCCAGACCTTCATCACCAACGATTCTGACCAGGATTACCCGGAGTACAAAACCCAATAAGCGATTAATAAAACCGGCTAGCATTAAGATTAAGGCCCCATGAAGAAGGGATTGTTTTTTCATAAAATTATCTACCCTTATATTAAAGTTATATCAGCAAAGTATTAATATAATATATATGTTTTAAGTAGATTCTTATACCAGAATATTAGGTCAAAAGTATTATTACTAAAAATTGTAGTCTTTTTACCCAGAAAAAAAGGTTTTTTTTTGACTTTGAAGAATTTATATTTTGAGTGAACTGTGTGTTCTTTTATCTGATGGCAAAAAAATAGATTAGCTTTATTTAGAGCTTAGCCTACCTTCGGAACATAGCTTAGTAAGTCTGAATTTTCGAAGGGGGTCTATTATTATGAAAAAATGGTATATTGCTTTCTTAACAGGTTTATTAACAATTTTACCAACACTGTCTGCATTAGCAGATACTACACAGTGGAATTAAGATAAGTATTTTGCCATCAGATATTTTTATAGGGGGATTAAGATGAAGCCAAAAGTTAAGGTCTTTTTAATAATAGAGAATTTATTATTTCTGTTTTTCTTTATGTACTTATATAAGTATCAGTTATATAGTATATCTGCAAAAGAGATAGTTTTTTTTATTTTGGC
>CAZOON010000030.1:5080-10225 GCA_964581445.1 uncultured Halanaerobiales bacterium
TATTTAAATTCTAAGTTTTTTATCCTGCCTTTATTACTGGCCTCTATCACATATTTTATTATTAATAACGGGCTGGTTTTTCTTGTTGTCAGATTTTCAAATCCTGAGGAGGCTGATACTTCACTCTGGCTATACTATCTTGAATTATCAAAGAATTTGATTTCTTCCTATTTTCTTGGTCTTGTATTTTATTATAGCTATAATTTTTTTGGTCCCATCTTTTTAGTTTTATCTATATTATTGATATTTGTATTAAAGGACTTTCTTTTATCCAGGGTACAGCAGTTAAATTCATTTACCCAGATAGTCGAGAGCTTTTTGAAGGTTATAGATTCAAAAGATCATTATACAGAGGGTCATTGTGAACGGGTTGCCAATTATACCTTTATTTTATGTGAAGCGCTCAATTTGAGCAAAGCTAAAACTGAGAGGATTGTAAATATGGCCAAGATACATGATATAGGTAAGATTTATGTAGATGATAGGATACTCAAAAGTTCTGAAAAACTATCTAAACCTGAATATGAAGAGATGAAAAAACACAGTGAATATGGTTATGAATTATTAAAAGATATTGATCTGCTTAAACAGGATATTGAGATTATACGTTATCATCATGAAAGATATGATGGTGATGGTTATCCTGAGGGCCTTAAAGGAGAAGAGATTCCTCTGGGGGCAAGGATTTTAAATATTTGTGATTCTTTTGATGTAATGACAACAGGTCGTAGTTATAAGCCTGCATTGAATAAAAATGAGGTAATAGAGGAGATTAAAACTTGTTCATCTGCTCAGTTTGATCCTTCTATTGCCAACAAGATAATTGAATTACTTAATAAGGGTAAGTTTGATGATAGTTTTAAAAATCAGGGGAAAAAAATAAATGAAAATATACAATTATCATTAATTTAATAAATTTAGATGGGGGAGAGTGCTTATGTTTCATGAACTTGAGGATAAAATTACTGATCTTGAGGGTATAATTTCCTGTAAAATAACCGGTGATGAAAAAATAGATGAAATCCATATAATTGCTAGTAAGGAAAGGAACCCCAAGAGGATAGTAAGGGATGTTGAGACAATGGTACTTGTTAATCTAGACCAGGTGATTGACCATAAAAAGATCAGTATTGCCCAGGTAAATAATCAGGGAGAGGTCTATGAGGGTAATAGGCTTGAGATTATTTCTATTTACCAGGAAAATAATAGGCCGGTATATCATTTTAAGATGAATATTAATGATGAAACAGTAGAAAAAGAGATTAAGGGTTCTCCAGAGGAGCCACTTCCTTTAATTATTGCCAGTGGTACTATCAAAATTTTAGAAGAATATACAAATTTTCAGGGGAAGTTCAGGGTTGAAAATGTTTTTGCAACTGGTATAAATAATGAGATTATTATTGTTCAATTAACAGTATATAAAAATGGAAGTTTATCAGATCAACAGCGTTTACTGGGAGCGGTTTATATTAATAATAATCTGCCCCTGGCTGTAGGTAAAGCCTGTCTAAAGGCTTTAAATAGAAGATTAAATTAAGAATATTAATTTAAGGGGTATTATTATGTTAGATAAAATTACTATTCCTGTGGAAAGACTAAAAGCAGGGATGAAAATTGCCCGGGAGATTGAAAATAAATTTGGAACAATTTTAATAAATAAGGAAGTAGTAGTTACAGCAGAAATTATAGCGAAATTAAAGGTGCTTGGAATCAGTCAAATTGTAATATATAAAGAGAAAGAAAATGAGTTTGAACAGGATTTTGAGTATCTGAAAAGAACATATAATAAAGAAATAAAAGTCATGAAAAAACTCTTTAATTCATTCAAAGAAAGCAAATCTCTTGAGTATGGTGAATTAAATTCAATATTTAGTGATTTAAGTGATTTTGATAATAACAAAAATATTGTTAAAATTTTATCGAAGGTCAGAGAAAAAGATGAATATACATATGTGCATTCTGTAAATGTGGGACTTTTAGCTTTGATGTTTGCTAGATGGCTTAACCTTCCTGAAAAAGATATAAAAAAGCTGGTTTATGGTGGTTTATTACATGATATTGGTAAATCAAAAATCTCTGATGACATTTTAAATAAGAGGGGTGAGCTAGACCCTACTGAATTCGAGGAGATGAAAAAACATCCGATATATGGCTATAAATTATTGAAAGATTATCAATATATATGCAGTGATGTAAGTAGTATTGTTTTATTACACCATGAAAGAAATGATGGCTCGGGTTATCCCTTTAAATTGAAAGCTGAAAAAATACCATTTATGGTAAAAATTATTGCTATTATTGATACATTTGATGCCATGACTTCTGAACGAGTATATCAAAATAGTCAGGCAGCCTTTGAGGTATTTAAAGTATTTGAGCAGGATTCTTTTCGTAAATTCGATATTCAACTTTTGAAAATATTTATAAAAAACATTGTTCATTATTATCAGGGCGAAAAAGTAGTTTTAAGTAATGGAGAAAAAGGTGAAATAATTTTTATTAATCCCAATCACCTCTCTCAACCAATAGTTAAAATTGGCGATAAATATATAGATATATATAATAGCAATTTAGAAATTGTAAGCTCAGGCTAACTTTTGTCTGCTAGATATTTTAACAATATTAAATTCAAGGTTAAAGGTTTTTATACTGACCCCTTTTTTGAGAAAAATAGCTTCCATAGTATTAAAATCAAGCATAAATGGAATATTCGTTTTATTAAATTTTTTTTCTTTTATAATTATTAGTCCAATTTTATGTTCGCTTTTATCCCACTTTTTACTTTTTATTTTGTTTAATGGTTTAATTCTAATATCTTTAATAATTGTATTATAAGTTGAAATGATTACCCCATCCTGTTTAGCTGTAATTTCAACCTTTGTCCCCTTATACTCCTCTATTAATTTGTTAAAAATATCTTCAAAATTTTTTAATTTTTTCATAATATTCCCCTGCCTTATTTCTGATATCTTTTAATTAATATGTAAAAGAACTTAATTATATTATTAACAGATAATGGTATTTTTATACCTATTAGGGGAAAAGAAAAAATGAGCCATTATGGCTCATTAAAATAATCCTGGTATATCAGGGAGTTCAATATTTCCTATACTATTTTTTTTCTTTTCGCTTTCTAATTTTTTCGCCTTTTCAAGTCCGATGTTAGTGGCTGATATTAGGGCCTCTTTTACCTTATCATTAATACTGCTTTGAGAAAATTCATAATTTAAAATTTTCCCTTTGCCATTTAAAGTGATTTTTACTATAGAATCTTTATCCTCTGCAAAAAGCTTAATTTCCTTTAAATTATTTTCTAGATTATCCAGGTTGTTTTTGATTTCATTAATTTTATTAATAATTCCGTCCATATCATCCATTTTTTCACCTCCTATATAAAGATATGAAAAGAGGTGTATTAAGATGAATGATTGAGTATTATTTTTTAGCAGGAAGATTTGTCGTAATGTTTAATTTACAAATAGCAGAGTAAAATATATAAATATAATAAATAGAGGTGGTAATAATGTTAATTGATAGTCATGCCCATCTGGATTTTCCCAGGTTTAATGAGGACAGAGAGGAAGTAATTAAAAGGGCTAAAAAAGAAGGTGTTGAATATATTGTTAATGTCGGGGCAGATATAAAATCCAGTCGTAGAGGTCTTGAATTGAGTCTTTATAATGAAAACATTTTTTCTACAGTAGGTATACATCCCCATGAAGCTGATACAGTTGATGAGAAGGCTATTAAAATATTAACAGATCTGGCAAAGACCGACAAGGTTGTGGCTATAGGTGAAATAGGGCTGGATTATTATTATGATAATTCTCCACGTGAATTACAAAAAAGAGCTTTTAGATTACAGATGAGATTAGCCCAAAAACTTTCACTGCCAATAGTAATTCATACAAGAGAGGCAGATGACGATACCCTGAAATTAATGAAAGAAGAGAATGCAGAAAAAATTGGTGGTATTGTACATTGTTTTGCAAGTAACCTGGATATGGCGAGAGCCTCAATTGACATGGGTTTTTATCTGGGCTTTGGTGGTTTGATTACTTTTAATAATGCCAGCAAATTACGCAAAGTACTAAAAGAGCTACCACTAGAAAGAATTGTTCTGGAAACAGATGCTCCTTATCTTACTCCTGTGCCTTATCGGGGAAAAAGAAATGAGCCTGCTTATATTAAATATGTTGCAAAAAAAATTGCAGAGATAAAAAATATATCACTTGAAGAGTTGGCTAAAATAAGTACTAAGAATACGATAGATGTTTATAATCTGGATATTAATATTTGAGATTAATATTATTATCAGGTATAAATTCGTATTCATTAAAATATATTTTATTAATGCAGGCAGGTGGTGATTAAATTGAAGGAAAATAAGTATTATAAAATGATACTTATTTTTTTAATTATTGGTTTATTTACAGGGATAGCTGTTTATTATTATCAAATATTTACAGGTGTTGAGTCTGTAATTACTGAAAAAAATGAGGATGTATTGAATGAGGAAGAAAAAAAAGATAAAGAGAAAATGAAAATAGTTATTAATACCTATGAACGTTTACTTTATTTATATGAAGATGGTAAGCTGTTAAAAAAATATCCAGTGGCAATTGGTAAGGCCAGTACCAAAACCCCTATTGGTGAATGGGCTATTATTAGTAAAGGTGAGAATTGGGGAGGGGGTTTTGGAACCCGCTGGTTAGGCCTAAATGTACCCTGGGGTATTTATGGTATTCATGGAACCAATAAACCATCTTTAATTGGAGCGGCAGTAAGCCATGGTTGTATCAGAATGCACAATCAGCATGTGGAAGAATTATTTGAGATAGTAGCTGTGAAAACAAGGGTAACAATTATTGGTAAAAGACTTCCTATAAATGTAAATCATGTTTTGAAGCCGGGTCAAACAGGATTAGCTGTAATGCAATTACAGGATAATCTAAAAAAATATTCATTTGAACCCAGCTATATGGACGCCCGTTATGGGCCTTCTACGGTAAGTGCAGTCAGGGAGTTAAAGGCCCAGTATGGTTTGAAAAATGATGATGTTAGTGATTGGAATGTTCTCTATTTACTTCAACTGCCTGATGAAAAATACCATAAATCTTTTAAATAATTTAAGCAGGGGGGGTA
>CAZOON010000031.1:0-10197 GCA_964581445.1 uncultured Halanaerobiales bacterium
TTCTTAACTCCTTTTTTAATAGAGAATGCGGACCATAATAACCCAGATTTAAATTGGTATTAGTGCAAACAAGGGTATTCAAATGATTTTTAGACCAGAAATCACTGGCAGTAATAATCACAGAATGTTCTTCCTCACAAATAATGCAATAATAATCAAGTTTAATATGTCGGGCATCCATTCGTGTTATACTTGCCTTTTTAGTACCACATTCACAAAAAATATCATGTTTCTTATTCCCTGATAAATCAAAAATATGTACTTTATCTGTATCAAGCCGCCCACATGTTGGACACCTTAGTGCAAATGCAGTTGAATATTCAAGCAACATAATTATAAACCCGATTCACAAACAATCAGGTTCTACACCTCCCTCAAATAATTATTCTTCATAATCTTAAAAAATCCTTTTTTGATTTTTCAAAAATATACCAGATATTAGTCTGTCTTGTAATCAATAATCTCTTTGAAGGCGGTAACAACAACAATATGTCTGCTTTTTTTAAATTCCTTTTCCTTATTTGAAAATAGACTATATGATAAAATCTCGATATCACTCAAACTCTCTGGCCCATTGAATATTTTTAATAATAGTTTTTTATCTTTATGATATACATCAAGGATTATGCCTTCCCTGATTTTATATTCAACATTCATTTTTTCAATGTAAAAATCATCTCTAATAATGGCATGTACATATTGATAATGCCCAGAACTTATCAGCCTGCATGCCAACAAAGTGGAAATCGCTCCATTGCGATATATTTTTGTGCCTTTATTAATATTATACCAGTACCCATCAATTTTTAGTCGATTATTAATATTATCTATTCCTTTAATAAAACCTGAAATCTCACATGCCAGAATATTAAATGATAAGAAATAAATAAAATAAATACTCAATAAAAAAATCACAAAAAATTTTTTGCCTAATAACATGTAAATACCTCCCCATGCAATATAATTAACATTATAACCTGCATAAGAAGGTTTTATACTTACTCTTAGTTCACTATTATTCGCAGAGTGCAATAACCTCAATCTCAACATCCACATCTTTAGGTAATCTACTAACTTCAACAAATGCCCTTGCTGGTGGATTTTCATTAAAATAACGTCCATAAACCTCATTAATCTCTGTAAAATTATTCATATCAGCAGCAAATACAGTAGCTTTCACTACATTAGAAAGGTCTGCTCCTGCAGACTCCAGTATTCCTTTAATATTTTCTAAAACCTGTACAGCCTGTTCTTCAACACTTCCCTCAAGCAAATTTCCATCGAGATCAAAAGGAATCTGACCTGATACAAATAATAAATTCCCCGCTTTAACTGCCTGTGAATATGCTCCAATTGCTGCCGGTGCCTTGTCTGTAGAAATAATTTCTTTCATTTTTATTCCTCCTCATGTTTAATTATAATTATTATATGTAAAAATTAATTAATAATTATATCCTATTAAGTTCAGCTTTCATTGCTGCTATAAGCTCTGGAGTACTACCACAACAACCTCCAATTAATTTTACATTGTTTTCAATAAATGGCTTTACAAATGGAATATAATCACTGGGAACTTCTGGATAATAAACCTCTTCTCCCTTTAAAATTGGCGCCCCTGCATTGGGAAATACACTTAAAGGAGTATCGGTAAATTTATTATATTCTTCTATTAAAGGCAATGTTTTTTTAGCACCTGGTGTACAGTTAATTCCCATAAGATCTACCTGTAATTCGTCCAGGCGAGAAACAATCTCTTCAACACTATCTCCCATTAAAGATTTAGCTTCAGTATTTAAATTCATCTGAGCAATAATTGGAATATCAAATTCCTTAGCAGCCTTAACCCCTAATATCAATTCTTCTAAATCAATCATTGTTTCAAAATGAAGAGCATCTACTCCAGCTTCTACCAGAACTTCTATTTGCATCCTATAAGAATTAAGGACTTCTTCCTTCGAGACCGGTCCATAAGGTGCCAGAATTTTACCTGTTGGACCTATTGAAGATGATACATAATGTTTACCTTCTGCAGCCTCTTTTGCCAGCTCAACACCCAGTCTATTTAATTTTGTCAATTTAGCTTCAAGACCTGCTTCTTTTAAACGTATAAAACTTCCTCCAAATGTATTGGCTTCTATTAATTCAGCACCTGCTTCAATATACTGTTTATGAATATCAAGAACTTTTTCTGGGTGTTTTTCATTCCAGTCTTCTGGTATTTCTCCGGATACTAAACCAACTTTTTGCAACATAGTACCCATAGCTCCATCACCTAAGATAACATCTTTATCCTTTAATCTTTCCCTGAATTCTTTCATCTAATCTCCTCCGCCACACTCAGTTCTACATATTCTTTGAATTCTTTTAAACTACCTATCCAGTCAGGACAAAAATCTACATCATGTTTATCTATTAAAAAATCAGTTATTAGAAAGGTTTTTATACCTAATTTTTTAGCAACTATGTCTTCTCCAGGGTTATTCCCCACCATAACACATTCCTGTGCTTTTTTTTCTATTTTATCAAGTATTTCTTGATAATAATTCAGGTTTGGTTTTGTATAGTGCATATTTTCATATGTAGTAATAAAATCAAAATCATCAACCTTAATACCCGCCCACTCTATCCTTTTTTCAATAGCTATGGCAGGAAAAAGTGGGTTAGTGGCCAGCACAAGCATATATCCCTTATCTTTCAAAAGTGAAATTAGCTCTTTTGAACAATTTTTATCTTCTACAAGATAATCTAATTTCGGAAAACTGTTCTGGTAAAAATCATCAAAACGATCCATTATGATATTATTATCTTTTACATCAATCTTATTAAAAAAAGACTTAAGAAAAACCTCTTTATTTGTCCTTTTACCGTCATTTTTAATCATATCTTGAACTGAGGACATTAAAATATGGGTTAATTCCTCAGGGCTGGACAGATCTGAAAACTTTTTTGTAAGCACATTAAAATAATACTTTAAAAACATATCTATATCAAGCGGCAAAAGTGTACCATCCAGGTCAAAAAAAATAGTGTTTTTAGAGAGCATTTATTAACACCTCAATTACTTATGGATATTTTCTTTTAATTTTTGTATCCTTTTAAGGTGTTCATTATTTTCAAAACAATTGCCAAAGGCCTCTGTTTCATATTCGCTTCCATATTCTGGTCCATGCTTTAAACCATAATTTACTATATCTTTAATTAAACTTACAGCAAATGATGACTGGTCAGAAATCTCTCTGGCTATTTTTTTGCTTTCCTCCAGAAGATCTCGCGGAGTAACCACTTTATTGACCAGGCCAATTTGATTGGCCTCTTCGGCATCAATTATATGACCCGTAAATAATAATTCTTTAGCCAGTCCTACACCTATTAAGCGCGGAAGCCTCTGAGCTCCATCAAATCCAGGAACCATACCCAATCTGACTTCAGGTTGTCCAAATCTAGCCCGGGTACTTGCATATCTTAAATCACAGGCAAGTGCCAGCTCCATTCCCCCGCCCAGTGCATAGCCATTAACTGCAGCAATAAATACCTTGGAGCTCTGTTCAATAATGTTACAAATAATCTGTCCCCTTCTGGATATCTCTTTAGCCTTTTTTGAATCCAGTCCTTCCAGCCATTCTATATCAGCGCCTACAGTAAAAGCCTTATTACCACAACCAGTAATAATTATAGCTTGAATATTATCATCTTCTATTAATTCTTCTGCTACTTCCTCTAACTCAATTAACATATCTTCATTATATGCATTTAAAACAGCAGGTCTGTTTATGTAAACAGTGGCCAGAGGGGCTTCCTTTTCAATCACTACATATGATGTCTCTTCCATAATATGCCTCCTTGTAATTTAAGTAAACTGGATTCATTAATCTAAAAAAGAAATTCAACATCAATCATATAAATCCTCTATTTATTTAGTTTTTTTGCAGCAGCCTCAACAAAACTGACAAAAAGTGGATGGGGCTTATTGGGCCTGGATTTAAATTCAGGATGAAACTGTACCCCAACAAACCAGGGATGATTATTTAATTCAATAATCTCTACAAGTTTTTCATCAGGAGATACACCTGCCATTACCATTCCTGCTTCAATAAATTCATTTCTATACTCATTATTAAACTCATAGCGGTGTCTATGTCTTTCATATAGTATTTCTTCATGATAATTATCCCGACAGATTGTATTATCTTTTAATTTGCAGGGATAGAGACCCAATCTCATTGTCCCTCCCATATCTTCTATCTCCAGTTGCTCTGGCATAAGATCAATAACTGGATGCAATGTATCTGGCTCAAACTCAGAACTATTGGCCCCTTTTAACCCCATAAGATTTCTTCCAAATTCTATTACCGAGCATTGCATGCCAAGGCATATACCAAAAAACGGAATATTGTTTTCCCGGGCATATTTAACAGCATTAATCTTACCTTCAATGCCACGATCCCCAAAACCACCGGGCACCAGTATCCCCTGAACATCCCCAAGATACTCGGAAAAATCAATATTATCTTTTTCCAGATCCTCTGCATAAACCCACTCAATCTTGACTCTAACATTATTGACTACTCCCGCATGATTCAATGCTTCATTAATACTAATATAAGCATCTGGTAACTTGACATATTTTCCAACTATTGCAATCTTAACTATTCCATCCAGATCCTTCATTTTTCCGACCATTTTTTTCCATTCGTTCATATCCAGACCTTTTACCTTATCTTTCAAGACCAGCTTTTTAATAACAATACTGGCAAGACCTTCTTTTTCAAATAAAAGAGGTACTTCATATATATGTTCAGCATCAACAGCCTGAATAACAGCCGCTTTTTCAATATCACCAAAAAGGGCAATTTTATCTTTTACCTCTTCAGTTAACTCCCTATCAGAACGGCAGACAACTGCATCTGGTTGAATACCAAGCCCCCTTAATTCTTTTATACTATGTTGAGTGGGTTTTGTCTTTAATTCACCAGCTGCTGTTAAATATGGTATTAAAGTACAATGAAGATAAAAGATATTCTCCTTGCCCAGGTCACCTTTTAATTGCCTTATAGCCTCAATAAAAGGCAAACTTTCTATATCACCCACAGTACCACCAATTTCAGTAATAACAAGATCAGCATCAGTCTCTTTCCCCACTCTGGTAATCCTGCCCTTTATTTCATCAGTGATATGAGGAATAACCTGAACAGTCGCTCCCAGATATTCTCCCCTTCTTTCTTTGCGAATAACTGAGGCATAAATTTGACCTGTAGTTACATTATTATTCTGATTAAGATTAACATTTATAAACCGTTCATAATGACCCAGGTCAAGGTCAGTTTCTGCACCATCATCAGTAACAAAAACCTCACCATGTTGATAAGGACTCATTGTTCCCGGGTCAACATTTATATAGGGGTCAAATTTTTGTACACTTACTTTAAGTCCCCTGCTCTTTAACAATCTACCAAGAGAAGCAGCAGTAATTCCCTTACCCAGGGCAGAAACAACTCCCCCAGTAACAAATATATATTTAGTCATATAATTATCACCCTTTCTCACATCTTTTGTGGGGCATTTATACCCAGCAGTTTCAAAACATTCTCTAAAACCTGTTTTGTTGCCCTGACCAATAATAATCTGGCAGAGCTCAATCTTTCATCTGTATTAATTATCCGACATTGATTATAAAAGAGGTGAAATACCCCTGCCAATTCATGGGCATAAGCTGCTATATGATGTGTTTGCCTTTTACCTGCACTCATTTTTACCTCTTCTGGAAATCTAGCAAGCATTTTCATTAAATCCAGCTCCGATTTTTCAAGTAAAAGCTTAAATAATCCTTCCATATTATCAAGTTCTTCGATATCCCCTATACTGCCCTCTACATTATCAAGAATACTACATATCCGGGCATGAGCATATTGAATGTAATAAACAGGATTATTATTTGATTCTTCTTTTGCCAGGTCAAGGTCAAAATCAAAGTGGCTATCTGTACTTCTCATAATATAAAAATACCTTGCTGCATCTCGACCAACTTCTTTTACAAGCTCTCTCATTGTAACAAATTCACCAGACCTTTTAGACATAGCCACTTTTTTCCCATCTCGCAAAAGTGATACAAGTTGTACAATTAAAATTTCAAGTTTTTCTTTTGCATAATCAAATGCTTGAATAACTGATTTCATCCGGGGAATATAGCCATGGTGATCAGCCCCCCAGACATTTATTAGTATATCAAATCCGCGACTTAGTTTATTTAAATGATAGGCAATATCAGCAGCTAAATAAGTAGTTTTTCCATCTGATTTAATAACAACCCGGTCTTTATCATCACCAAAATCACTTGATTTAAACCATAGAGCCTCATCTTTTTCATATATGTAACCATTTTCTCTTAATATTTCTATAGACTCAATAATCTTCCCCTGATGAAGCTGTCTTTCACTAAACCAATTATCGAATTCAATACCCAGCCCTTCTAAATCTTCTTCAATAATCTTCAGCATCTTCTTATAGGCAAATTCCCGACATATTTCTAGCTGCTCTTCTTCACTTTTATCTAAAATTTTATTATCATAGAGCTCTTTTAACTCTCTGCCAATATCAATTAAATAGTCACCTGCATATGAATTTTCATCAAGTTTCACTTCCATACCAAGTACCTGTTTATATCTAAGCAGAGTAGAGCGAGCAAGAATATCCATCTGGTTTCCTGCATCATTAATATAATATTCTTTCTCTACATTATATCCGGCAGCATCCATAATATTTGCTAAAACATCGCCAACAACCGCCCCCCTGCTATGTCCAACATGTAAAGGACCAGTCGGATTAGCACTAACAAATTCAATCTGAACAGATTTGCCTTCACCAAAATTCGTTTTACCATAATCTCCGGCACTTTTTAAAATCATTTCTGTATTACGGTAAAGCCAGTCATTATTTAATGTAAAATTTATAAAACCCGGTCCGGCAACAGTTATTTCATCAACCAGTGTACTAGTAAATTTTGAAACTATGGATTCTGCAATATTACGAGGAGCCTTATGTAAAGACCCCGCCAGAACCATTGCAATATTAGATGCATAATCCCCATGTAATTCAACCCGGGGTACCTCAATCTGAATCTCCGGTAACTGCTTCAAATTAAAATTAGCTCCTTCTACTGCCTTCTTGATATCATTCCTCAACTCTTTTTCTATATCGTTGATTAAATTAATTAACATTTAACCAGCCCCTTATAATATTTTATAATTAATCTGCAATTTATTGCTAAGCAGTTTTTCTCCAGACTGAAACAATGAATAATCAAGCAAAATTTTTCCTTTATAATTATCTATTTCAAAGACAATTTTATGTGTTTTTATATCAAAAAAAATTTTGCCTTCAGTCGTCTGATAATAAGATAAATTTTTATTATCTTCGGCGAAAACAAAATGAAGAGCAATTATAGCAGACCTGGATAGGATTAGCTTTTTTTCATCAGGATAAATTTTTATTGCAGTTTTTATACCTTTAAGACCCTTTGTTTTTTCTTCATAAATTAGATATATAGCTTTATTTTTTTCATATAATATGCCCTTACCCTGATAATCTATATTATCAACAATTTCATTATAATAAGTAAATTTACTACTTATTTTTAATTCAATATTTTTTTTCATATAAAAAACTCCAATTAGTTATCAGATAAGCCACCAACACTTTCATCATTATATACTATTAATTTTCCTTTGACAAGTAAGAAACATCAGTAAAACACTTCTGTTAAAAATAAATAAATTAGTGCAATTTTCCTAATTCTACTATTTTATTAGAAATATTTTTTAATAAAAAGGAATTTTTTCCTTTTTATAGAATAAAAATAACTACACAAATATATTGAGGTGTAAAAATGCCCTATAAACACAAAGTTAATTATTTAAAATTACTTAAAAGCTCATTCCCCGAAAAATATTTAATACATGAATTAAATCAAAGTACCTATGAAACAGATAAAATATACAGCAATTATTATAACCCTCTTAATAATGAAAATCTACTTGACATTATACCTTTAGGTATTATGTTGTTAAACAAAAATAAGAGAATTATTATTTACAATAATGGTATGGATAATCTAAGTGGAATAAATAAAAGAAATGCCATGGGGAAAAAATTCTGTCATGTTTTTAAGGATAAAAAATTTATTGTAATAAAAAATATTGTTTATCTGTCATATACATTAAATAAAGAAATTAAAGAACAAAGGTTTAGAATTTTAAATGGCAAATTCCTCTCCATATCAAGTTATCTTAAAGATAATAAAACATTAATTGTTATTCAGGATATCTCCAATATTAAAAAAACAGAAAAACATGTCATAAATGCAGAAAAAGAAGCTTTAAAAGCACAAATAGTTAGTGAGGTATTTCATGAACTTAGAAACATTTTAGCAAATATGGATATTAACCTTAAATTAATTAATTCTAACCTGAAAAACATTGATGAAAAATCAAAAAGATATCTAAATAATATTAATAAGCAGATGCATTATATCAAAAAATGCTCCCAGGATTTTATAAAACTGGCCCATCCCGGTCAGCCCAATCTTCAATTATCTACTATAGAGCAATTAATTGAAGAGGTGAAAATGTTATTTTTAGAAAAAATAACTGATATGAATATTTTATTAAATATATACTATCAAAATGAAATACCACCTATATATACCGACCCCAATCAGTTAAAACAGGTGCTTATTAATATCTTAAAAAATGCAATTGAGGCAGTTAAATTCATGGGACAGATTAAAATTAATATTAAATATGACAATAGCTTTCTAATAATTAAAATCACGGATAATGGTACAGGGATTAAAAAAGATAAATTAAAATATATATTTAAACCATTTCATACTTCCAAAAAAACAGGAACCGGCCTGGGACTTGTTATTTCCAGACGTATAATCAATAATCTTAAGGGTGACTTAAGTATTGAAAGCAAAGTAAATAAAGGTACAAGTTGCATAATTAATATACCAATAAAATATACTCATAATATATAAAAGCAGAGAGTTTCCTCTCTGCTTAAATATTTAGCGTAATCTTAATTTTTTTACCAGACTGTTTTTAGGCATATAACCTACAACTTTATCTTTAATCTTTCCGTTTTCAAAAAGTATAAGGGTTGGAATACTCATAACCTTATATTTTGAAGCAGTTTTCTGATTTGCATCAACATCTAGTTTTCCTACTTTAATCTGATCTCCATATTCCCTGGCAATATCTTTTACAACAGGTCCTACCATTTTACATGGTGCACACCACTCTGCCCAGAAATCAATTAAAACTGGTTTATCAGATCTTAGAACCTCTTTTTTGAAATTTCTGTCTGTAATCTCAATAGGTTTGTTCATTATAAATCCTCCTTACTTATATTACTTCTTTTATTTTATCAATTATTGTTTTAGCGGGTACAGCACCAACCTGTTCAGCTTTTCCTTGATTTATTACAGTTTTAGGCACACCTGATACATTATATTTATTTGATAATTCCTGAAACTCTATAGCTTCAATCATTTCCCCTCTAATTTTTGGATTAACCATTGCTAATTGATGAGCAACCCTGACTGAGCGTGGGCAGTAAGGACATGTTGGGGTAATAAATACCTGCAAATTGACTTCTTCATCAATTTCCTTAGCAGCACTTATAACTTCATCAGAAAGCTCAGGGTTCATATTGGAAATATCTATAATATCTTCAATTAATGTATTAAACTCATAACCTGAAGGAATTCCAAAGAAATAAACTCCAAGATCATTTTTTTCAGCATCCAAAAAAACAGTTGCCGGCGCACCATGAATATTATATTTTTCTGCCTCTTTATCCTCAATATTATAAACTGAGAGATTTATATTTTCATGCAGAGAAGAGATTTCACCCAGAATTTCTTTAGTATCATCACAATAATCACATCCAGAATCAGACTCAAAAAAAAGAATATTCACCTCTTCTGTCATTTTTTCTTCAAACATATTTCTTATCTTATTTTGTTCCTCTTCACTAATTTTTGGCATTAACTTCACTCCTTTAATTTTGCTAATATTTCAGCTTTCTCAATACATATTATATATTTTTAGAGAAAATATAAAGTTAAATGTATTACATTTTCAAGAAAAAAGCAAAAAACCTGAATTCGTAAGGAATTCAGATTTTGTTTATTTATAT
>CAZOON010000032.1:0-10197 GCA_964581445.1 uncultured Halanaerobiales bacterium
TACAAAAGGCCAACCCCCCAACCGGGAAACCCCATAGGCCCCTATCCCCCCTATGATTATTCCAACTATTCCTCCCAGACTGCTAAGGGTAAGTGCTTCTATTAAAAATTGGCTTAATATATTTTTTCTCCTGGCACCAAGGGCTTTTCTGATTCCGATCTCTCTGGTCCTTTCTGTTACAGATACAAGCATAATATTCATAATACCTATACCACCAACAAGTAGTGAAATTGCGGCAATACCACTTAACATAAGAGTCATAGTACCGGTAACTTCATTAATAGTATCCAGTAATTGGTCCTGACTGAAAATCCTGAATGCATCTTCATCTTCAAGATATTTAGTCAAAAGGTATTCTATTTCTTCTACAGCCTGACTTGCTAGCTCTGAAGAACGGGCCTGGGCAAGAAAATTTCCAACATAATTATTACTACTAAACATATTTAAATAAGTATCAATTGGAATATAAGCCATTGAATTTAAATCCCCTGAAATCCCTTTTTCCTTTTCTTCCATAACTCCAATTATTTTAAATACATAATTATGATTATTATATAAGAAACTTATTTTTTCTCCAGTAGGATTATGAGCCTCATATAGCTCTTCAACTAGCTCTGAACCCAGTACAATAACATTATTGGCCTTTTCAAGGTCATACTCACTAAAAAATTTTCCTGACTCCGGGTAATATTTATTAATAATCTGGTAGTCTATTGAAGTACCTACTAATGTAGTCCTATAATTATTATCCCCAACCTTTAAATAACCAGAACTCTGACTCTGGGGGACAACCCTGTTTACAGAAGGGCAATACTCAGAAATAGCCTCTCCTAGCTCCAGAGTAAATAGATCCTGGGCACTTTTACTTAATTGCCCAAATCTACCGGTACTTACCCCTGGATTAATATTTATTAAATTTGACCCCATATCTGAGATTCGACTGGTTACCTGCAATTGCGTCCCGGAAGCAATTGAGATTACAGCAATAACTGCACCTACCCCTATAATGATCCCGAGCATGGAAAGCAAACTTCTTAATTTGTTACTGGCAAGGCTCCTGATAGCAATTAGCACAGTTTCTATAAACATCAAACCACCACCTCATCTCTCTGTATCTCGCCATCAATCAGCACAATAGTTCTCTGGGCATGTTCGGCAATATTTTCTTCATGGGTAACCAGAATAATTGTATGCCCCATTTCATTTAATTCCTTTACTATTCCCATAATATCTTCCCCGGTTTTAGTATCAAGATTACCTGTTGGCTCATCTGCTAATAACAAAGAAGGATTATTAACAAGGGCCCTGGCAATAGCAACCCTCTGTTTTTGACCACCTGAAATTTCGTTTGGGTAATGCTCAAGACGATGTCCAAGCCCGACCTTTTTCAACATCTCTGTGGCAATTCTTCTCCGCTCTATTTTTTTAAAACCTGCATAGATTAAAGGCACTTCAACATTGTGCAAAATACTTGTGCGACTCAGGAGATTAAACTGTTGAAAAACAAAACCAATATAATTATTGCGAATTTTTGCAAGTTGATTATCTTTTAAATCAGATACGTTTTTATTATCAAGCACATAAGTTCCTGAGCTGGGATGATCCAAACATCCAAGCAAATGCATAAGGGTTGATTTTCCCGACCCAGATGGTCCCATTATTGCCACCATCTCACCCTTCTTGATTTCAAAGGATACCCCCTTTAAAGCCTCTACTTTTATTTCCCCATTTTCATAAACCTTACTAAGATTATTAATACTGAGCATTATTGTTTACCCCCTTTTAGGCCCATGCCTGCCCCCGGGGGTCGCATTTCATTTTGCATTGCAGCATTACTGACAGGTGCCTGTTTATAGGTATTTAGCAATACTTTATCACCTGAATTCAATCCAGATTCAACAACAATTTTAAGGCCATTGCTCATTCCCGTTTTAACCTCTACCTCTTTTAATTCATCACCAATCTCTTTCATGACAAATTCTTTACCGTTTTTACTAAATATGGCCGAAATGGGAAGAACAATTTTATTATTTACCTCCCCGGTAATAATATCTATCTCAGCTGAACAACCAAGTTTAATATCAAAATCTATATCTTCAAGTAAAATTGTTAAAGGTAGGCTTACAGTACCATTATTATTATTAGCCTCATCTGCAATTTCAATAACTTCCCCGTTAATTATTTTCCCAGGTAAACAGGCTAATTCTATCCTTGCCTTTTGACCTAAGGATAATTCTGGAATATTACTTTCTTCAATATTTACCTCTAACTGTAATCTACTAACATCTTTTATTGTGGCTACATCTCCATTGGAATAATAATTTCCTTCCTCAAAATATATATCTGTTACAATTCCGTCAAATGGTGCATATAAATCCATATTTTCAAGGTCATCACTGGCCAGTTTATAATCAAGTTTGGCCTCTCTAATCTCACTATCTGACCCATTTATTTTAGCCAGCTTATATACATTTTCTTTTTGAAGATACCTTAATTCAGCTTCAGATTCATCAAGCTCTATTAATAGCTGACCTTCTTTAACTAATTCGCCTTCTTCAATATATATCTTTTTAATCTTTGTACTGCCAGTGGCACTAGATGGAAATGAAAGGTCCTTTTCATTAATTGGCTCAATATATCCCTCTGCAGCAATAGTCTTAACTATCTTACCTTTTCTGGCCTCTATTAATAATCTAGATTGTTTTGCTTCTTCATTGGCCTGTGATTTATTTTTAAAAAAGTTAAAATACACAGCAGTTCCTATTACTATTATAATTAATATTATTATTATATATCTCCATGATTTTTTTATCATTTGTTCAAACCTCCAGATATTAACTCAGGATTGATAAACTTTATAAGCTTTAATTTACTGAGAATTAAACGATCTTCTGAACTTTTTAAATTAATCTCACTTTCTTTACTATCTAAAAATAATTCCTGATATTCCAGATAATCAATTAAACCCATCTCAAATTGTTTTTTTCCAATTATTGCCTGGTTTCTGGACTTTTTTAAGTTCAGGGTATCTTTATTTAAAATCATTTCATTTAAAACGATATCATTTTTAAATTTTTCAAGCTCTATTTTTAACTCATTATATTTATTCTGATAATCCTCTTTTATGCTACTAATCTCTTTCTCTTTATTCTGGTAATTTAACTCATCTTTCCCGCCATCATATAAATTATAAGACATATTTAATCCAAACTCTAATTCATCTTCTACATTATTATACTTAGCAGTAAGATTAATATCAGGATTGTCTTCTTTGTTTAGCCAGTTTAATTCTTTAAACAAAATACTTTCATCGATTTTATTACTTAATAAATCATAATTATTATCTTCAAGTAATATAGCTAAATTGTCATTAGAAAGATATTCTTCACCTGTTTTCTTAATCATCTCTATAAAAGCATCCCAGAGCTCAGAATTTTCATTAATCATCAGCTTCTGCTCATCTTTAAGTTTTAATACCTGATAAAAGATATCTTTACTTTCTTTTATTTGATAATTTATATCTACTAATCTATATTCTGCCTCTTTTACAGCTATCTTGGCATTTAATATGCTTTCTTCTCCCGCCTCTGATATCGCTTCTTTTTTCTTTACTTCCTTCATATGTTCTTCAGCCTGTTTTAATGCCTCTTGATAAATTTCTCTTTTTTCTATCATTCTGATTAAATTAAAATAACTCTCTATCCAGCTCACTATTTTATTTACCTTTTGTGCAGATAAAAAAAACTCTCTTTTTTTTATTTCCGCCTGAGTTTTAATACTATTTTTATCAAGCTCTATTGGCACTAAAGGATAAATCTTTTGGCTGGCATTAAAAGTAAATTCCGCATCATCATCTTCTTCTATAATCTTAACTGCAGGATTCAAATTAAGTCCTGAAGAAAAATTTTTATTAATATTTAGCTCTACACTATTTTCAACCGGCATCTGATTATAATTTGCAGAAATATTAATCTGCCAATCTTTTTGAGCATTTATAATTTCCAGTGAAGTTTCCAGGTCTTCTATCTGCTCTTTTATATCAATAATATCGCTATTCTCCCTTAAACCAATATTTATTGCTTCCTTGAGTGTCAATTTTTCAGCAAAAGTAATTGAGGAAAATATTAATATAATAGAAAATATGAAAATTATATAATTTAGCCACTTTTTATTCATTACTATCATTTACAAACACCCCTGTTTTTAAATTCAATCTTTCTTTTAAAGAATGTTCCTGAAGATAATAATCAGCAATAGCAGCCATATATTGATACTTAGCCTGCATCATGTTTAATTCATATTGTAAAACATCACTTGAAGTTATCAAGCCTGCTTCATATTGTTTTTGTCTTATATTATATTTTTCTTTGGATTCAATCAGTCTTTCTTTTTTAAGCTTCATTTTTTTTATGGCCTGTTTAAAATTATAATATATCTCCTGAGTTTCATTTCTAATTTCTTCTTCACTATTCATTTTTTCTAATTTTACTTTTTCTAAAGCAAGTTCTTTATTATTTTTATCCAGTTTGGAAGCAGAAACATTAGCTCTTTTTAAATCAATACTGGCCAGCTCCACTTCTTTTTCCTTTAATTGCAGTTCTATACTGGTTTCAAGGGCCTTTTCAAGGGCTTCTTTTTCAGTAATTTCCCAAATTGTAATTTTATCAAAAGATTCAAGGTCAAGCTTTGTGTTATTTAAACCAAGGTCTGATTTAAATTCTTTAAGCATTTGTTGATAGTCATCTGAAGCTGTTTCATAATTAAAAACAGCATCTCTGTAACTGTTTTCCTGCTCCAATAAGTCAATACTGCTTATATCTCCAATTTCATGCTGCGCCTTACTTTTTTCACTTAATAATCTTTCTAACTCTACATCCTTTTCTTTTATTAATAAATCCTGTTCAGAAATCTTAATATTTGTATACTGTTGGATAATACTTTTAACAAGATTATCATATACTTCTTGATATGTATTTTGGGCAGTTGCAAGTTGATAATCTGCCTGTAGTTCATTATACTTAGATTGTGTTAATAAATTATTTGCCTTATTTTTTTGATAATCAATATTTGCTTTTTCTAAATTTAAAGCTTCAATTTTTAAATCAAGATTACACTCAATAGCCATATTTACTGCAGTCTGCAAATTCATCTCCATACTTTCTTCAGCTATAGCAGCTGTTGATAAACTCGTTATTACAAAAACAATCACAAAAAATAGAGAAATCTTTTTCATTTTTTCACCCCTCATATTCAGTTCTTTATAATTATAATAATAAATAATCAAACAATTATCAAAATTTTGTGGGAAATTAAGTGAAATTAATTTCTTCTTTTTTATCACCATTTTCAATCCTTTTTCTTAATTCAGCCTGGAGTATAAATATAAAACCCCCTCTATTTAATTTATTCACTATAAATAGAAGGAGTGATTTTTAGTTCTTATATTCTTTTTTCTTATTATAATATATTACACCATATAGGAAAAACAGATATATAAAAAAGGCTATTAATGAATAAATATATAGAATTGGTCTATTTGTAGTGTATCCTATCACAGGTATACTCAATATAACCATTAAAGGAAAACCAAAAAATATACCAACAGCACTACCCAATACAAGATTATCTGTTGCAGAAGTAGATAGATTTGGATCAACTTCCTTTAACAGGGCCATACCTGTTGAAATTGTCCCAGTTTGCATTCCATAAAAACCTAAAACATTTTCAAGTTGATCAGTTGAAAAGATTTTTTTAACCATAAAATATGTATATACCATTGTCAAAAGTCCACCAACAGAAGTTATTAAAAGAATCGGAACTGCAAAACGCTTAAAGGTATAGATTGAAATAGCTGCTATGGAAGCTGTTATCATAAAATCAAATACCCCACCAGTGATTCTCTGTAGGAGGAATTTATTTGTATCAAAATAAACCCTTTTATTATTATTTCTAGCATTATTTATTATAAGCCTGATAATAATACCATAAATACTACCAATAACAAAATGAAACCCCCATAACAACTGAGATAATGTACTACCAACATTACCCAGAGGACTTAATGAAAATGAACAGATCTTTAACGTAAGAAATGTAAAAAAATAAACTAAAGCTATTAAAAATAATTGAATAGTTATACTATCCAATGATTCATTACTGGTGCTTTCTCTATATTCCATTTTTTGATTAATAATTTTATAGGTATCATGTTTTTGTCTTTTTACATATTTTAGCTTGCTTTTTTTTACCAGATAATTCATAAATGGCAGGCCAGCAAATGATGCCCAGAAAAAACCGAAAGTAGCAAATGTCAGTCCTATATTACCACCATTAATAAATCCCAGACTCTCCCATTGACTACCTATAGAAAAAGCCTGACCTGGTCCCTGACCAAAAGAAAGGGGTAATAATAATCCAAACATAGGAAACAGATCTGGATAAATAGTATTTACCAGTAATAAGGATATAACAAATCCAACTATACCCTGAATTAAATATGTTGAAACAATATAGGCCCCTGCATTAACAAAACTACGACTTTTTTTCTGCTTTCTATCCTGCAAGGCAAGGGCTATAAAACCAATTGCCATTAAATGATAAACCAATAAACCCAAAAAATTCTTATCAATTGGCGCCAATCCCAACACTTCTTTGCCCAGTATTAAACCAATAAAACCAGCAATTATCGGTGTTGGAACAAGAAATTTTCTTAAAAATTTAAACTTCGCTTTGAAAAAAGAAGCTATACCCATAAAAATTGCCAGGAGTAGAATATTGATTAACATAGACCAACTATTATCCATAACACACCTCTTCAGAGTATTTTTGTGAAATTTCCACTGACTTTAACCATTTAAATGGAGATTTTTTAGGAGGAAATTTAAATCTATAGATATCATCAGCATAAAAAAATTCCAATATTTTATTATATTGGATATTCAACCCTCCCAGATTTATTAAATAAAATTTAATGGAATAATTATTATTACTAACAAAATATAAATAATCTTTTTTTAAAAAAAGATTACCTGAAGCAACTTTTTTTATCTTATTGTCTTTTATCTGAAATAACTCAACCTCCTTTTCTTTAATAATGTATTCATCTTTTGCATTTTTAATAATATTACTTAAAAAATCAAGCTGCCATTTATTCCATTTTACTGGATTATTAAAATATAATTTATCATTGCTTTCAAAAAAACCCAGCTCATTATATTTAACATGATAAGAACAATTTTTACAATATAATTTATCATCTTTTGATTCCATTACACCAATATCTTTACAGTTTGGACAGGTAAATAATAATAATTCTAAATCCTCAGCCAGCTTTTTCCCCTTATATTTATTTTTTTCTTTTTTTTGATAAGAATATTCATTATAATAAAGTTTTTTATTGGTGATATCATAAATTTCATCAACAGACAAGTTAGCAATTCTCTTTCTATCAAGTATCTTTTCAAGAGAAACATCAATTTTACCCCATCTACCATATTTTGCCCAGCGAGGATAAGATAAATGCGCCCCCTTAAGTGTTGTAGTAATAACAGGTATTTTTAATAATTTTACTAATTTTGCAGTAGAATATATAATCTCTTCAGTCTCACCATCCCAATTTCTTCTTCCCTCCGGGAAAATACCTATTATTTTTTTATCTTTTTTGGCCTCAATAATTTTTTTTATTGTTGAAGTACCTTTCATAAACTTAACAATTGGAATGGCACCTGCAAATTTCAAAAGATAACGAGTACTTTTTTTGCGAAAAAATTCTATATTTGTTACATAAGTAATCGGCTTATCTAAAAGTATATTAATTAAAAAAGGATCCCAATTATTTGTATGGTTACTGAGTAATAAATATGGGGGTTTTAAATCCAGGGTATCATTTTTTTCAACATTAATATCAAATCTATTAAAAAGGTATTTTTTCATAAGAAATAGTACAAATAATCTCATTCTATCAATATAAGTCATAATAAAAAAAACCTCTTTCATCTAATTAATTATACTACAATAATTATATATCTTTTCATTATAAAAATCTACTTGCCCCATAATTCTTTGATCTTTTTTTCCAAATCAAAATAATCTGCTTCACCCGGCCATTGTTCAATAACGCTTCCTTCGCGCATTGCTTTAGCTATATTATAAAATATTTGCTTATCCCTTGCTACTCCTACTAATTTTTTCTCAATCTCTGCCCTTTTTGTCTTACCATCATAAGGACAGGGGTTTAAAACAGTCTTTAAATCTATTTTTTTAACAATTTCCTTGATTTTTTTCTCACGTAAGTATATAAGTGGTCTAATTATATATATTTCATTTCTAGAAAGATATTGTTTGGGCATAAATGTTTTTATCTGTGCAGAATAAATTATACTCATCAAAAATGTAACAACTGCATCATCATAATGATGCCCATATGCAACTGTCCCAATACCTTCACTTTTTAGATAATCTACCATTGCCCCTTTTCGAAAATATGAACATTTTGCACAGGGATTATTTTCCTTATTATCAAGAATATAATCAGCTATTCTGGTCTCAATGATATCATATTTAATATTTAAATCATCACAAAAATTTATTAAATAAGTGTAATCACTATCTTTAAATCCTAAATCTATAGTAAATGCACTTAAATAATAATCAATATCAAGATATTTTTTTAATACTCTAAGGGCATATAATAAAAACAGACTATCCTTACCCCCGGAAATAGCTACAGCAATCTTATCATTATCATTAATCATATCAAATTCTGCTATAGCCTTTACTATTTTATTATTATAATATTTTGGAAGCGAAAGATTCATATTATCCCTCTTAGTAATAGAATTATTCCATAATTATTATCTGGACTGGATCATCTATTATTATTTCAGTTGTGCTTTTATATTTTTTTATTACACCCAGAATTAAAACTTCCTTGTTTTCTAATTCCTCAATAGGATTATAATTAAATTTATTTTTTGTATATTCAAATATCAGTGCTGAAAAAGATTTCCAGTATTCAGGATTAAAGTTAATAAATATTACATCTCCGGAATCATAAATATCTATTACCCTTCCCCTTATAATTACCTCTTTACCAATATATTGCTTTGCTTCTGTATAATTAATTATTGGAGTTTTTCCCCACATGCCTTTTTGGCCTTTAATGGCCTCTTTACTAATTTCTCTAAAAAAACTAAGGTAACACAAATTAGGAGCAATAGCCAATAAACGGGCATAGCCATTCTCCAATAAAGAAGCATTAATAAATTCTCCATTGCCAAGAAATACATAAGCCAGTATTCTATCATATTCATCTTTTAATTCCAGGTCATAATCGAGATATACATATTTATTTTCTATCTTTTCTTTGAGAAATTGACGTGCTTTCTGACTGAAATATTCATTATCTTTTTTCTTATTATAAGAAATCTCAGGAGTATCAAGACCAATTAACCTGACTTTAGTACCTGAACTTGTTTTAAATGTGTCCCCATCAATAACTTTACTAACATAAACTCTATCATATTTTGCTGAATCATCTTCATTAACATTTAATCCATAAGCATATATTGCAAATATATTTATTAACAATATAATAATTAATGGCAATATTAAATATAAACTATACCTTTTCTTTTTCATCAAAATCACTAACCTAATATTTTTACTTTAAGCAATATTTTTAATAAATTGTTCCAATCTATCTATACCTTTTTTTATTTCTTCCATTGATGTAGCATATGACAAACGCACATAATCATCACATCCAAAAGCGATACCCGGTATAATAGCCGTCTTATATTCATCAAGTAATATATTTGCAAAGCTCATAGAACTATCTATAGTAATCTTATTATATTTTTTACCAATATTTTTTTTAATATTTATAAATATATAAAAAGCACCCCTGGGATAAAAACAGGATAGATTATCTATACCTTCTATTCTATTATATATATATCTTCTTCTTTCATCAAAGTTTTTCACCATTTTTTTGATGATATCTTCTGGCAATTGTAATCCTTTAACACTGGCATATTGAGCAATTGAATTCGGATTTGAAGTAGCATGACTCTGCAAATTACCCATAGCCTTAACAATTTTCTTATTCCCTGCTGCAAAGCCAATCCTCCATCCTGTCATAGCATAAGCCTTGGACATGCCATTAATTACAATACTTATATTTTTTATATCCTCTCC
>CAZOON010000033.1:0-10072 GCA_964581445.1 uncultured Halanaerobiales bacterium
ATAGCTGAAATATTAGGAAGAAAAAGCCTTTCAAAAGGGGTTAAGGTTGAGGTAGGAGAAAAAGAAACAGCTGTTGATCTTTTTGTTATAATAAATTATGGCTCATCCATACCAGATGTTGCCTGGAAGATTCAGGATAATGTACAACAGGCCATTGAGGTAATGACAGGACTTGAAGTTATAGAAATAAATGTTCATGTGCAGGGAGTTCATTTTGAGGATGAGGAAGAGCAAGAGGAAGAGGAAGAAAGCGAAACAAGGGTCAAGTAATTTATCTTGACCCTTAATCTTAATATTTAATAAAAGAGGTGATATTATGAATATAGTATACAGATTTATATTATTTATAATTATCTTATTATTTATGCTTGTTTCCCTGGTATTTTCATTTTATAGTTTTGGATTTCCACAATTTACATTTATTTCAGAATTAATTTCTAATCTATATCAAAATTGGCAGATGGGCATCTTATTTATAATTTCTTTTGCAATAAGTGGATGGGTAATTTATCCAGCATTTAATTTTAATGAGCGTTTTGAAACAACCAGAATAAAAAATACAGAACTTGGTTATATAGATATTTCTATCGAGGCACTTGATGATTTAGTGAAAAAAGTTGTAAATCAACAGGAAGGTATTAATGATGTTTTAACGAAACTGACAGCAGATGAAAATGGATTAAATATATTTTTGAATTGTAAAGTTAAATCTGAGATTGTTATTCCTGAACTTGCAGATAATATTCAAAAGTTGACAAAATCTTATCTTGAAGATATTACGGGAGTAAATGTAAATGAGATACGTGTATTGATTAAGAATATATCTGATAATAATAAAGTTAAGGTTGAATAGAGGTGGTAATATGACCAATGAGCATTTTTTTAAAGAAATACTAAAAATATTTAATAATAATCAAGGTAAGATAATTGGGGCACTTATAGGTCTAATAATTGGTATTTTATTTTTGTTTCTTGGTTTTTTTAAAACCCTGTTGTTAATAATAACTACTATAATAGGTTTTGCTTTGGGGTCAAGACGCGATTTAGATAAAGATTTCAAAAAAATTATTAATAGAATAATACCATTTCAATTTAAATAACAGGAGATGTATGATGAGTAAAAAAATTTCAAGAACAAGGGAAAGAGAAATTGCACTTCAAGTTCTTTATAGTCTGGATATTAAAAAAATATTAAACTTAAAGTCAGCGAAAATAGAATTGAATAAATTTAGAATAAATAATAATCTTAGAGATGAAAAATATTATTTTGAAAAATTAGTTCTGGGTGTAGTTGATGACTTAGAAAATATTGATAAGTTAATTGATACACATGCTATTGATTGGAAGATTTCAAGGATGTCATATATAGATAGGAATATTTTGAGAATTTCTTCCTATGAATTGCAGGGTGATATACCCATTGCTGTATCTATTAATGAGGCTGTTGAATTAGGAAAGAAATATGGAGATACCAATACTCCCCGTTTTATTAATGGTATTTTAGCAAATTTAGCTTGATTTTTTTTAATAAATATAGTAAAATGTAATTAAGAAGAAAAGTGACTATATTCACAAAATTTTTGATAAGCACAGGAGGTGTTAGGATGAAATGTCGTGTTTGTGGCAAGGATATAAAAAAAGGTAATATATGTCCAGAATGTAAAGAAGAGATTGAAATATTATCAAATAAATTTACCAGTTATAAAAGAAAAATAAATTTAGATTTTGATGAGCATAGATTTTGCAGTAGAAAAGATCTTGTTGGTTAATTTTAGCTTAGGATGTGAATATATTCACTTTTTATATAATATATATTAAACCCTGCAAATTATAAATTAATAAATGCAGGGTTTAATATATGTAAAAAGCTTATTTAAAAATGATTTTACTTCATAAGGGTTATTCAAGTAGTAATCTGCAATACTGTCTAAATTAGCCTCATTTTTAACATAAATACTAATTGATTTTTTTTTATTTTTTAAGTATTTAAAAGCATCTTCATCTGTGGTATCATCGCCAATATACATTACTATAGGCTGCATTGATTTTATGTTTGAATTAAGTTTATTCATTAGATATGCTACTGCCTTACCTTTGTGGTAATTTTTTGGGCGCAGTTCTATTATTTTTCTTCCCTTCATTATTTCATATATATCTTGATTAATTATTTTGTTTATTATTTTAAATATATTTTTTTCGGAATATGAATTTTTATAATGTATGGTTAATGCGTATTTTTTATCTTCAATCTTTAAATCTTGTTTAGACAGGATACTAATTATTTTTTTTCTTAAATTATCAGGAATTTTTTTTACCGGACTACTAAAATCTTCAATCTCCATGCCATGAATGCCAGCATAATATATCTTTTTAATATTAATTAACTTTTTTATATCTTTTAGGGTACGACCTGTAATAATACTGATTTTTGTATCAGTATGAGAAATTAATTTATTAAGTAGTTTTGTAATTCCTGGATATGGTATTGCATCTGCAGGGTTTTCTTTAAAAGGTGCAAGAGTTCCATCATAATCTAAAAATAATATTAAATCCGGACAATCCAGGAATTGATATTCTATATTTTTTAATTCTTTTTCGGAAAGGAGATATCTAATCATAGCATTTCATCCATTTAGAAATGAATTCTTTTCTCCACCAATTAATATCACAATCTTTTACATTTTCTTCTAATTTCTTGTATCTTTTTATTTTTTCTTCCCGGGATAATTCTAAGGCTAGATGAATAGCTTCTGCCATTCCATTAATGTGATGTGGATTAACTAAAATTGCGTCATTAAGTTTTTCAGCTGCACCAGCAAATTCTGAAAGGATGAGCTTACCATTTTTATGTGCAGCTATGTATTCTTTAGCAACTAGATTCATACCATCAATAAGTGGTGTTATTAAGGCAATATCAGCTGCTAAAAAATAGGGGACCAATTTTTTATGTGAAATTTTTTGATTAAAATATATTATGGGAGACCAACCACCTTTTTGATATCTCCCATTAATATCTCCTATAGTTTTATTAATTTCACTGTGCATTTTTTGATACTCGTAGACCTCAGTTCTACTGGGAGAAATCCTTTGAATTAGGGTTAGTTCTCCAATATAATTCGGGTATTTTTGCAATAAAACATCTATTGCTTTTAGTTTATTGATTATTCCCTTTGTATAGTCAAGTCTATCAATGCCTATTAATAATATATTAGCATTAAACGAGTTTTTAATTTCTTCTGCTTTTTTTATCATATCTTTATTTTCAGCAGTTTGTCTTAAGTATGTATAATCTACTCCAAGTGGTATAGCACTAACTTTTGTAAGATGCCCATTGAACTTCACAAGATAATTATGTTCATCAATATTTGCATTAATATGCCGGGCACAATTAAGAAAATTTTCAACCTGGCTATGGGTATGAAAACCAATAAAATCTGCTGCAAGTATATGTTTCATTATTATATTTTTCCAGGGTATAGTGCCAAAAGCTTCCCATGGTGGCCAGGGTATGTGCCAAAAAAAAGCTATTCTTGCTTTCTTTTTTTCTTTTTTTATTAATTTTGGAAGAAGTGTCAAATGATAGTCATGAATCCAGACTAAGTCATTATCCTGTACTTCCTCTAGAGCACTTTCGGCATATTTTTGATTTACCTGCTGGTATATTTTCCAGTATTCAGGATTATAATTAGCCTTACTGATAATTGAATGTGATATTGGCCATAGAGTTTCATTTGAAAAACCATAATAGAAACCGTCTACTTCAGTTTTATCAAGCTTAACCCTTTTTAGGGTGTATCCATTATTATCCGGAACTTTAATTTTGTTTTTTTTATCAAGTACTTTAAAATCAGCATTACCCCGGCCCCAGGCAATCCAGATTCCACCTTCTTGTTTCATTAAGGGGTCAAGTCCTGTTGTTAAACCACCAGCCAGCTTTTCCAGGGCAATCTTATTATTCTTATATTTGTGGACATAAGGTTCACCATTAGAGATAAGAATAAGCCTGCTATCACTACTTAGCCGGCTCTGTTTATCCATTGCTATATATCACCCTCTTAGTTTAATTTATTTAAATTAATTATAGCAGTATTATTATTAAATGTCAAAAAGTGCTAGACTGAAAAAGACTTATACTTTTTTAAAGGATTTTTTTCATTTGAGCATAAATTATATTATAGAAGACTTTTTAAAGGAGATGATACATTTGGGTATCAAAATTATTACTGATAGTGGCTCTGATTTGCCGATTGAAATAATTAATAAATATAATATTGAATTAGTTCCTTTAATTGTTACTTATGATGATAATAAATATCTTGACAGAAAAACAATTAAAGCCAAAGAAATATTTGATGGTATGAGAGAAGGCAAAGTTTATAAAACTGCGCAGGTTCCTCCAGCTACATTTGAAGAATTATTCACCCAATATGCCCAAAAAGGAGAAGAATGCATATATATTGCTTTTTCATCTGAACTTTCTGGTACTTATCAGAGTTCCAAGATGATAAAGGAAAAAATACTAAAAGAATATCCTGATTTCAAATTAGACATTATTAATTCTAAATGTGCTTCTCTGGGTTTTGGCCTGGTAGTTTATCAGGCGGCTTTAATGGTAGAAGCAGGAAAATCACGAGAAGAAATAGTAGAAAAAGTTAAATTTTATGCAGAACATATGGAACATATTTTTACAGTTGATGATCTTGAATATCTTTTTAGAGGTGGTAGGGTTAGTAAAACCGCAGCATTTATTGGTGGACTCTTGAATATTAAACCATTGCTTGATGTTGAAGATGGTAAATTAATACCAATTGAAAAAATCAGGGGAAGAAAAAAGGTGATGAAAAGAATACTCGAAATTATGGAGGAAAGAGGGGATAATTTAGAAAATCAATTAATAGGAATTAGTCATGGAGATGATCTTGAAGCTGCTTTAAAAGTTAAAGAGATGATAAAAAATGAGTTTGGTTCTAAAAAATTTATAGTAAATTCTATAGGAAGTGCAATAGGTGCTCATTCTGGTCCAGGTACACTGGCAATATTCTTTTTAAATAAATTAGTATAAAAATATATCCCCCTTATTCATATTATTATTTGAACTTAATAAATATAATAGTAAAACATCAAAGGGGGTTGTTTAAATTGAATAAAGAATTTTGGATCTGGAATACTGGTGAATTTATTAAAATGATTGATGTTGAGGAGATTAAGACTGAGGATATTAACTTTAAGATCCTTCAGGAAGGTAGTCCTTTTCAAATTATTCCTGAGAATGCGGACAAATTGTATAAGGGTTATTTAAAGAGCAAAAAAATAGGAAAAATTGTTGGGAGAAACGAGCCAGAGCAGATTGGAGAATGGGAAGAGCTAACACCGATAAAAATTGTGTTGGCAATTAAATATGTTGAGAAATTCAAAAATTTTATTAGTATTTATCCTATACCTTCTGATATAAAATATAGTATATAATTAATATATTATAAAAAAATGCCAGTGGTACATTAAATATGTGCTGCTGGTTTTTTAAAAGCTTACAAAAATATTAATTTTCAGAAGATGTGATGCAGGAGTTAGTGATTTTTTGGTAAATTATAAATATATAATTCAAAAAATATTTTTTTAATTGGAGGCTAATTATGTTTTTAAACTATATTTATTCAATATTATTTCAACATATACCAGAATCTCTTGCTCTTGCTTACACTTCAACGATATTTCTTTTTGAAAAAGTATTTTTAAAGAAAATTTTGATTATTGGAATATTAAATGGCATAATTATTTTTTTTCTAAGGCTTATGCCTGTCTCATTTGGTTTTCATACTATAATTTTTTTGATTGTATTTTTTGTAATAATAAAATACTTTTATAAAAAGAATATTTTAAAAAGCTTGATAGCAGTATTAAAGTCATTTATATTGCTTGCAGTATTTGAATCTATTTTTGGATATTTAGCTGTTTTTATTACCGGAAAATCTGTTGAACTAATATTAAGTGATCCATTTTTGAAAAGTATGGTTATGATTCCGCAGATCTTTTCCCTTTTTATTACAGGTTTGATAGTTAAAAATTATAGAAATAAAAAGACTGATAATAAAGTAGATAAAAATGTTGTTTGAAAATTTTCTTAAAAAGTTTTGTGATTATTTATATAAAAATATTGATATATCTGAAAAAGAAAAAAAATTAAAATTTGGAATGGAAATTGTTTTTTCTGCTTTTTTTTCTATTTTTTTCACTATACTAATATCAGTTTTTTGGGGAACATGTAATTCTGTTATTACATTATAGCTTCAGCGTCAGCTATACTATTTTATCAACCTGAAGTTCCTGAATAATTCTTTTTCTAGTAGAAGAGTTGTTATAACAACTCTTCTACTAATTTCAGGAGGGATATTATGGAAATTAAAGAAAAGGATTTAGAAAAGCTACGTAAATATAAATTAAAGGAATATACCGTATTTAGTCATGTGATAGCAGTTTTATTACTTGGGATATTATTTTTTGAGGTTATTTTCAAGAAAAATTTTGGTCTTATTTCTTTTCCTCCCTATGTGTTCTTATTGTTTTTAATTGTTATATTTCTAGTAATTAGATTTCTTAATAAATCGTATAAGATATCACCACCTAAAATAATTAATTATATTATTATTTTTTTCTATGTCGTTTTTATTACTTTTTTAATATGTAAAAATGTTACATACAATAAACATGTAATTAAAGTTTTTTATTTAATTCCGATTATTTTATTTACTGTGAATTATGGTCAAAAATTTGGTTTATTTGTAGCGGGTTTTTCAGGAGTTAATTTATTATTATTAGATTTTTTCTACCATGATTTTGTTAATCTGGATTTGGATATAATAGCAATAATGTTGTTTTTTTGGGTGGCCTGGTTAATTGGGGGATTTACTGAATTAGAGAGAGAAATACAGAAATATTTAAAAAAGATGACTAAAGACCTCAATATGACAAATGAAAAATTAAAAGAGAGCCAAAAATTGTTTCGCTTAAATTTTGAGGAAACTCATATTGGTATGGCTATAATAGATTTAGAAGGAAATTTTATAAAAGTGAATAGGGCTTTATCAGTAATTACTGGATATTCAAAAAAAAATTTTATGAATATGAATTACAAAAAAATATTAGATAAAGATTATATTTCAAATATAAGTAATACCTTAGAGAAAATGAAGGATGGCAAAATTAATGCTATTAATAAAGAGGCATCATATATAAATAAAAAGGGGGATTATATCTGGGTTAATCAGGGTATATCCCTGGCTAGAAGTGAAGCTGGTAGACCACTATATTTTTTAAATCAATATGAAAATATTACTGATAAAAAGAAAGCAAGAGAAAAAATAAAAAAACAAAAAGAAGAACTTGAGTATAATAAAGTTAAAACTCAATTTTTCTCTAAACTTTCTCATGAATTAAAAACTCCTCTTAATTTAATATTTTCTGCATTGCAATTATTAAACGGAGCAAAAAAGCAAGAGAAAAAAATTGACAGGTATTTAAAATTGATTAAACAAAATAGTTATCGATTATTAAGGTTGGTTAATAATGTTATTGACCTGACAAAAATGGATGCCAATTCTTATGTGCTAAACAAGGAAAATATAGATATAGTATCTTTAGTAAAACAGATAATATTTTCTACTAAAGAATATCTACAGGAAAATCAAAGGATATTGGAATATCATTCTGAAGTTAAAGAAAAAGTTATTGCATGTGATCCCTTTAATATTGAGCGGATATTTTTAAATTTAATATCTAATGCTGTGAAATTTTCAAATAAAGGTGATAAAATATCTGTTAATATATATGACAGGGATGAATATATTTTAATTACTGTAAAGGATACAGGAATAGGTATTAAAGATGATAATTTAAATTTTATTTTCGAGCAATTTCGTCAGGTTGATGAAACTTTCACCAGAAAAAAAGAGGGAAGCGGTATAGGGCTTTCTGTAGTTAAATCTCTTGTAGAATTACATAATGGAAAGGTCTGGGTAGAGAGCACCTATGGTAATGGGAGTGAATTTTTTATTAAACTTCCTGTTTCTTTTGTTGAAGATAAAAAGATTGACAATAGCAATATAACAGATAATTTATTGGATAAAATTGATGTTGAATTTTCGGATATATATGATATAAATGATTATTAATGAGGGGAGGGCAGGTTTTAACCTGCCCTGAGGTGTCTACTGATTTTTGACAGTTGGGCGTAAACGGTCTAACTGACCTAAAACAACATGAGCCAGCCCAAAACCCAAAATACCTGCCCCGATTTTTCTGTTTATTAGTTTAGTACCCAGGGCAGATACTGCTAAACCCAGTCCGCTGACAAACCAACTTGTTGTTTTTGGATCTTTAGATTTTATTAGTTTATTAATTGTAAACACCCCGTTATTAATTTAACTCATTTTATAGAAATTAATCATAATTTTAAGTGGAAAAATATAGTTTAAAATACACATTTAGATATGTATTTGCTTGACAAAACATTTATTTTTAGATAAAATTAATACTACGCTGAAGTGGCGGAACTGGCAGACGCGCATGATTCAGGGTCATGTGGCGGCAACGCTGTGTGGGTTCGAATCCCACCTTCAGCACCATTGATATATAAGGGATTGTAGGGATTTTGAATATATGGCAAACAACAACAAAATAACCCTACTACTGCGATTTTACTGCGATTGAGATTTTTAAAGCATAAAATAGCCCTATTCAGATTAAATTCTGGGTAGGGATTTTTTATTTTTAAAAGAATTTAATTTATTAAATTTACCTGTTTTTTAAAGTATATATCAGATTTATACGATTAATAAGGTTAATTATTTAAATATAATGTAATTTTCATTATTTGTTAATATTTTGCAGGATTATAATAGTTAATATTGAATTATTTAATAATAAATTTTATAGTAATATGAGAAATAATGGAGGTTTAAAAATGCCTGGATTATTCAATAAAAAGATATTAAAGCAACGAATTAAAAGTTATACAATAGATAATTTAAAGGATAAAATAGAAAAAATAAAAAACTGGCAGAATAATTTACAAAGAATTAAAGGATTAAATGAAAAAAGATTACAGGCTGCCTTTTTAGGAGCTATCTTTGAAGATATACTGGGATATAAAAATACTCCATATAAAGATGAATGGACCATGGAAATTGAATGTTCCACTGATTTAGATGCTAGCACTCCAGATGGTATACTTGGTTATTATCAGAGAATTGCAGGCAAAGAAGAAAAAGACCACCAGGCAGTAATTGAATTAAAGGGACCTCAGGTTTCCCTCGATAAAGACCAGAAAAGAAAGGGAACTACCTATAAATCACCTGTAGACCAAGCCTTCAGTTATACAAATAAGCTGGATAAATGCAAATGGGTAATAGTATCTAACTTTACAGAAATAAGATTATACCAGGTCGGGAGAAGCAAAGAGTTTTTTGAAATATTTTATTTAAGTGAATTAGATAATATAGAAGAATTTAAGAAGTTCCATTATTTATTATGTGAAGATAGTTTGATGTCTAGAGAAGGTAAAAGCCTAACTTTACAATTAACGGAAGCTACTCAGAAACGTGAAGAGGACATCTCTGTAACATTTTATAATTTGTATAAAAAGACAAGGATAACTCTTTTTGAACACTTAAAGGAAAACAATAAAAAGATAGAATCTGAAAAATTACTTGAAAAAGCCCAGAAGTTTCTGGATAGGATTATATTTATCTGTTTTTGTGAAGATAAAGGATTACTACCCAATAATTTATTACATAATGCTATTGACCAGGCTAAAAATTCTTATTTCCCCAGTGATACTCCAATATGGGACCAAATTAGAGGAGTATTTAGAGCTATAGATAAAGGTAAACCTGATAAAAATATTAATGCTTACAATGGTGGTTTATTTAAATATGATGAAATTTTAGATGCTCTTACTATTCAGGATGATTTTTTTAATATTATCTATGAAATTTCTGATTATGATTTTGAGAGTGATGTAGATGTAAATATTTTAGGTCATATATTTGAACAATCTATTACAGATATAGAAAAA
>CAZOON010000034.1:0-9610 GCA_964581445.1 uncultured Halanaerobiales bacterium
TTCAGTAATAAATATCTCTTCTTAAAATGATTCTTCAAAAAGATTATAGAAATTAATTAAAGATTAATTAAAATCATGGCAATAATGGTCATAAAAATTGCTGAGATTTCTTTATTATTTAATTTTTCTTTGAAAATAAAAAATCCACCCAGACTGATTACAATAATACTACCGGCGCTAAAGATAGGAAATACTACAGCTGTTTTAAGTTCATTGAGGGCATTTATTAAAAAATAGGAAGAGAATAGATTGGGAATTCCCACTATAAGACCGGTTATAATATCCTGTTTTTTAATCCTGCCACTCTTTTTTAAAGTGAAGATTAAACTTATTATAAAGGCTGTTGTAAATACTGAAAATAAAAAAAGAGGTTTTAGCTTTAGACTGGAATATTTTTGGAATAATTTATTGGAAAATTCAGCGATTCCACCATAGAAAAAAAGTAAGATTAGTGATAAACGGAGAGATTTTTTGAAATTTTTATCAAATGGCATATTCACAATAATTATCGAAAAAATAGCCAGTATAATTCCTGAATACTGAATTAAAGTCGGATATTCTTGCCATAAAATAACAGAAAAAAACATTGGTATTAAAATTCCGAGTTTGGCGAAAACTCCGGCAAGTCCCACTCCATTATTTTTTACACTCTTTTGATAATATATAAAGGCTAAAAAGAAAAAAACACCAGAGAATAATCCTAAAAGAACGGCCCTGGTAGGACTGTCCTTTTGTAGGGATAAGAATTCAGTATTTTTGAAATATGAGAAAAGATTCTCGTGTAAAATAATGAAAAAACTAATACTTAATGCTGTAAAATAGTTAGCTGTAGTTACTGTCAATCTATTCATATTTTTTGTTTCACTTTGTTTAAATATTAAGGCAATAGATGAACTACATATTATAGCTAATATAAGGTATATCAAATTTTTTTCACTCCTCTTTTTTCTCATTCAATCATATCAAGTTCTTTATATATTGACAAGATAATACTCTAAATATTGAAAAAAAATAATTGTAAAAGTACTTATTTACACATATAATTATATGTGAACTTAGTTAAGTAAATATATGCAAAAAGATTGGGGGATAAGAAGTGATTGTAGTCAATAGCAGTGATATACCGGGGGTAGAGATTGAAAAGGCAATCGGGCTTGTCAGGGGTAATACCATCAGGGCAAAACATATTGGTAAAGATATTATGGCTGCTTTAAGAAATATAGTTGGGGGAGAGGTAAAAGAATATACAGAAATGATTAGTGATGCCAGGGAAGAGGCCTTAGAAAGAATGATGGATGAGGCTGAAAGTCTTTCTGCAGATGCAGTAGTCAATGTACGTTTTACTACTTCACAGGTTATGGGTGGTGCAGCTGAAATTCTGGTTTATGGTACAGCGGTAAAGCTAAAAAAATAAGAAAGAATAAAGAGGCATGTATATTTATAAATATTGCCTCTTTATTTTATTAATAACTATATATGACATAAGGCTTTAGAAAACTTTATTTTTGTAATAAAAAAGGATATTAACTATATTTATATAATTATTAATAAGATATATATGTGAAAGGAGATGCCCTGTTATATGAATAAGGAATATAAATACTGTCCAATCTGTGGTCATTTGTTGGTAGAAAATATGATAGAAGGGCGGAAACGAAAATATTGTACTGGATGTGGTTTTGTCGATTATAGAAATCCTATACCATCAGCAGGAGCGATAGCAATAAGGGATGATGAGATTTTACTTATTAAAAGAGGTGAAGAACCTGGAAAGGGTATCTGGGCCCCACCTTCTGGTTTTATTGAGTCTTCAGAGTCTCCTGAAGAGGCCTGTTTAAGAGAGCTAAAAGAAGAGGCAGGTGTTAGTGGTACTATAATAAAATTACTGGGGGTATATTATCATCCATCCAGAATATATGGAGATGTACTGGTAATAATGTATCTTGTTAATAATCTTTCTGGTGATATTAAAGCTGGTGATGATGCTGATGATGTGAAATTTTATAATATTAATGAAGTAGATGATATGAGATTTAATTGTTTTAATAATGCTTTTTCAGAGGCGAAAAAATATATAGAGCAATACCGGGGTTGATGAACTTATATACAAAAAAATCATTTAAAAAAATAATTGAAAATGGAAAAGAAAGATGAAATAATAGAGAGGGTATGATATAATATTCACAAAGTTCCTGGTCTTGATTATTAAAATATTTTTAAGGAGGATATATGATGAAGACTGTTAGCTTCAAAAAAATTGTGCTTTCTCTATTAATTGTTTTGACAATTTTGGGAATGGCTTATTATCAAACTGAGGTTTTTGCGGCTGAAAAGCTTACTATACAGAGTCCACCCATTATGGCGGCACTTCCCTTTCTCTGGATGCAGGATGAAGGCAAATTAGATGGTATTGTTGACCTTGAGGTAAAAATATCCCCTGACCATAAACGGGCCCTTGCCCTTATTGCTAAAGATGAAATAGATATGATGATTACCGGACTTAATGTTGGGGCAAAGGTTTATAATAAGGGTATAGATCTTAAATTGATGAATGTTAATACCTGGGCGGTAGATTATCTTTTGACCTATGATTTTAAAGCTGAATCCTGGGAGGACTTAAAAGGGAAAACGCTGGCACTGCCGCTTAAGGGTGGCCCACTTGATTTTCTTGCTCGCTATCTATTAATTGAAAATGATGTGAATTTAGATGAAATTGATTTTGTATATAGACCCTTACCCAATGCCGCTAAATATTTTATGGCAGGAAAACTGGATTCAATAATTTTGCCTGAGCCACTTGTAACCGTTAATATGATAAACAATAAAAAGGCCCATCTATCACTGGATATACAGAAAGAATGGGGAAAATTACATGAAGAAGATAATCGCATACCATTTGTGGGACTTTTCGTATCAGGAAATTATTTAAAGGAAAATAGGGAAATTTCAAAAATAATTAATGGTATGTATTTAAAGGGGATTGAATGGGTAAATGAAAATCCGGAAGCAGCAGCAAAACTGGCCTCGAAATATTTTGCTATGCCAGCAAAGGTGTTACAGACTGCTTTTAAAAGAGTTGATTTGAATTATTATTCTGAAGGTGACACAGAAAAGTTGATTAATGAATATTTTTCAGAGATACTAAATATGTATCCAGAAATGTTAGGTGGTAATATGCCAGATGAAGGATTTTATTTTTGATAAAATAATTTCTTTTTTCTCATCAATATCAGGATTTTTAGTAATTTTGTTTATATGGATGTTCTATTCCGGGGAGTTTAACCCACTTATTTTACCCTCTCCCCGGGACACTTTTTCTGCACTGGAAGCTTTAATTAATTCAGGTCAATTTCATAATAATTTACTTATTACATTGAGAAGGACCTTTATAGGTTATTTTTCTGCTATGATGCTGGGAATTATTTTAGCATTTTTATTATTTAGATTTAAAATATTACTGAAGCCTTTCAGGCCTATTATTACGGTAATTCAGACAATTCCTCCAATTATCTGGCTGGCACTGGCAGTAATCTGGTTTGGTATTGCTGAGGATTTAACTCCGATATTTTTGATATTTATAGTAACATTTCCTATATTTTTTATTAATGTTTATGAAGGGTTAAAGGATGTTGATGAAGAAATTATAGAAATGGCAGTATTATATTCTGCTTCCAGAAAACAGATTATTTTTGATATATATTTTCCTCAAGTTTTACCTCACCTTGTTTCAGCAATAAGTATTGGCCTGGCATTTGCCTATAAATCATCGATTTTTGCAGAATTTATAGGTTCTTCCAGTGGTATAGGTTTTGCTTTGAGCATGGCCAATAGTAATCTGGAAACTGATAAACTTTTTGCCTGGGCTTTAATCCTGGTGTTTTTGATGTTAATAGTTGAATATCTGATCCTTAAACCAATACAAAATAAAGTAACAGAGTGGAGATTTGATGAATGAAATATTAAGATTAACTAATATTAAAAAAAAATATAAAAATTTACAGGTTCTCAAAGACATAAATTTATATATAAAAAGAGGTGAATTTGTCTGTTTACTTGGACCTTCAGGGAGCGGAAAGACCACACTTTTTAAAATCGTTTCAGGCTTAATTAATGCCAGTGAAGGTGAGGTAATAGTGGCTTCTGATGTGCGGAAAGGCTATGTTTTTCAGGAGCCAAGATTGCTACCCTGGAAAACTGTTGAGGAAAATATTAGTTTTGTTCAGAAGAATTATTTGCAAAATGCTGAAGCAAAAAATATTAGAGAAAAACTTCTTTATTATACTGGGTTGCAGGGAATTATACATAATTATCCAGGTCAATTAAGTGGAGGTATGAAGCAGAGGATTGAGTTTATGCGAGCTCTTTCTATTAAACCGGATTTATTAATGCTTGATGAGCCTTTTAAATCTATTGATGCCCAGACTTTATTTAATCTCAGGCAAATGTTACTTAGAATCTTTGAAGAAAGTGATATGAGTATTTTTATGATTACTCATAATCCTGAAGAGGCAGTTTTGCTTGCTGATCGCATATATATTCTTTCTTCTAAGCCAGCCAGAATAATTAGAGAATTAAAATTTAAACGCCCACAGTATGAGAGAAGTTTACATGATAAGAATATTTATGAATCTATTGAGGAGATTATTGACCTTTTTAATGATATAGTTGGTGAGTTTAGATGGGGGAAAAATGAGAAAAGCATAGATATTTTAAAAAATTTAAATCTTTAATATTTACTGTTTATAAGGAGGTGAATTAAGGAGATAATTTTTTTTAAAAAATATTTATTAAGCTTAAAGAGGAGGAAAAAAATGAAAAAAGTATTATTAGCTGTTTTATTATTAGCTGTTTTATTAATGTCTGTGAGTGTTTTTGCCCTGGCTGAGACTTATGTAGTTGGTACAAGTGCAGGATTCCCACCTTTTGAATATGTAGAAAATGGTGAGATTGTAGGTTTTGATATGGATTTAATGAAGGCTATTGGAGAAGAAATGGGTTTTGAAGTTGAATTTAAGGATATAGCCTTTGATTCTTTAATCCCTGCTTTAAAAACTGGTAATCTTGATGTTGTAGCTGCTGGTATGACCATTACTGGAGAAAGGGAAAAGGTTGTTGATTTCAGTAATTCATATTATTCTGCTGATCAGAGTATTATTGTGGGAGAAGATGACGAAAAAGGTTTAACAGCAATTTTTGGAAATAATGATGTTGGTCTTCAAACAGGTACTACTGGTGATCTCTGGGTAACAGAAAAGTTAGAAGAGACTGGTATTTTAACAGGAAATATTAAAAGATTTGATACTTTTGTTTTAGCTGTAAATGACCTGGTAAATAAAAATCTGGATGCTGTTGTTTTAGATAGTCCTGTTGCTGCAAGATTTGCCGAATTAAGACCTGTTAAAATTGTAGGTATTATCGTCAGTGGAGAAAATTATGGTCTAGCTGTAAATGAAGGTAATACTGAATTGCTAAACAAATTGAATGAAGGTCTGGAAAAAGTAAGGACCTCAGGCAAAATGGATGAGTTAATTGACACATATTTCTAATAATATTTAAAGAGAGGATGTATGTCCTATCAGTAATATGGAGTTAATCTGGAGTTCCCTCCCTTCATTAATGGAGGGGGCTCTAGTTACAATAAAAATAACTGTTTTCAGTCTTGGACTTGGGCTTGTTCTTGCTATTCCTATAGCGTTTGGCCAGGTTTATGGGAATAAACTTATTAAGTTAGTTATATCTTTTTATGAGAAAGTTTTGCGCAGTATTCCTTTATTAGTAATACTTTTTCTGGTTTTTTATGGTTTCCCAAGAATAGGAGTGAGGATTCCAGCATTTACGGCAGCTGTAATTGGTATAGGCGTCAGGAGCTCAGCCTATCAATCTCAGGTTTTTAGAGGTGCTATCCAATCGGTTAGTGGAAGTCAGCTAAAGGCTGCTTTGTCTATGGGAATGAATAGTATGCAGGCCTTTGTTAATATTATTTTACCACAGGCAGTCAGAATTGCTATACCACCCCTTACAAATGAAACTGCTATTGTATTAAAAGATACTTCTCTGGCCTATGCCCTGGGAGTTATTGATCTTGTTAGACATGGGGGATATATTATTTCAACTACATATAGACCATTACCTATTTATTCAGCTGTAGCTGTTATTTATCTTATCATGACCCTTACGATTAACCTTTCTTTAGCAAAGTTTGAGAAAAAATTAAAGATACCGGGGATTGGAATTGAGGAGAGAGCTAGATGAAAGATAAAAATATCCTTACTGTAGAAAATGTATATAAAAGTTTTGGAGAGAATAGTGTTTTAAGAGGTGTTTCTCTTTCAATAAAAAAAGCTGAGACCAAGGTTATTATTGGTCCAAGTGGAACTGGAAAGAGTACTCTTTTAAATAATATTAATATGTTAATACCTGCTGATAAAGGTGATATTTATCTGGAAGACGAGAAAATTACCATGGAAAATATTCACAAGATAAGACAGGAGATAGGATTTGTTTTTCAGGATTTTGGTTTATTTAATCACCTGACAGCTCTGGGAAATGTTTCAATTGGATTACTAAAGGTTAAAAAAATGGATAAACAGGCGGCTAAGGAACTGGCCATTGAAGAACTTGATCGTGTAGGCCTGAAAGATTTTGCTGATTCTTATCCTGCCCAGCTATCTGGTGGTCAGAAACAGAGGGTAGGTATTGCCAGAGCACTTGCTATGCAGCCCAAATTAATATTTTTTGATGAACCTACGTCAGCCCTTGACCCCGAATTAATAGGAGAGGTTTTAAATGTTATGAAAGAATTGGCCCGGGAGGGCATGACAATGCTGGTAGTTACTCATGAAATGGGTTTTGCTAGAACGGTTTCTGATGAGATTATATTTATGGAAAATGGTAATATTGTTGAACAGGGACCTCCTGAGCAATTATTTAATAATCCCCGTGTAGAGAGGACCAGGGAATTTTTATTTAAATTGACTGAACTTTATGGTGAGGGTGGTGAATAATGAATATATTTACATTATTTATCGATGCCTTACCGCTGTTGTTAGATGGGCTTAAGGTGACCCTGGGTTTGACCTTGATTTCCATCATTTTTGGAACAATTATGGGGGTTTTTCTTTCGCTTGGTAAGGTTTATGGGAACAAATATATCAGGTGGCCAATAATTGTATTCATTGAATTAATCAGGGGAACACCATTACTTGTGCAACTATTTATTTTATACTTTGGATTACCGCCTTATGGTATAAGGCTTTCAGCTCTTACTGTAGCTGCTATTGGTTTTTCAATTAATAGTGGGGCCTATACAGCAGAGTATTTAAGGGGCTCAATTCAATCAATTGAATCCAATCAATTGCGGGCAGCTTATTCTATTGGAATGACAAAATGGCAGGGGATTTATCAAGTTGTTTTACCTCAGGCCCTGCGAAGGGTTATTCCTTCCTGGACTAATGAGGTTATATATTTACTTAAATATACCTCGCTTGCTTATATTATAGGGGCTCATGAGTTAATGGCTAAAGCGAAGTTTTTTGCAAGTAGAAATTATGAATTTTTCAAGGTTTATGTAATCACAGCACTTATTTATCTGGTTCTGGTATTTGCCTTAACCCGTTTCTTTAGCTGGGTTGAAGAAAAATATAAGATACCGGGATTTGAGTATCAACATTGGAAAAAAATTAAAATAGCAATAATATGGAATAATAATAGTTCTTTTGCTTGCCACTCACAAAACGTCCTGTTTTGTTCGTTCTCAAAAACAGCCTTATCACCATCCATGGTTACAGGCTGTTTTAAGAGTCGCTACAGAATTATTATTATTCCATACTTTTAATATATTAAAATTTTTTACTAATAATTATGTTTATAAAAAAATTTTTTAAGGAGAAGATAATATGCCTGATTTTTGGACACATATTATTGGAGGAGAGAGATTAATTAATAGTCTTGAAGATGAGTATTTAAAGAATCTTATAAAAAAGAATAAGAAGGTCTTTAATTTTGGCTGTCAGGGGCCAGATTTCTTTTTTTATCATAATTTTTGGCCCTGGATAAAAGATAAAAAGGGTCCAGAATACGGGCATTTAATACATAACATAGATTTAGAAGAATTAATAAAAGCAGGGAAAGATTTTTATTATTTTTTTAATTGTAGTGAGTTGTTTATAGCATATTTTTATGGACTTATAAGTCATATGATTATTGATAAAGTTTTTCATCCGTTTATAAATAGTAAGACTAATGATAGTAATGGACATAAAAGACTGGAAATAAATCTTGATTTTTATGTAGTAAAAAAGTATAGCGGCAAAAAAGTTTACTACATTAATCCTGCAAATGCTATAGAGTTAGGTAATATTTTACCTGAAGAGATAATATTTTTTTATCTTAAAGTTTTTTCTACATTTTTTAATAAAGAAAATGAAGAGTGTAAAGAACTAATTAATGAGGCTTATAAAGATATGAAAAAAGTACTAAAAATATTCTATGCCCCTGGAGTTTTTAAATATTATTTTTTAAAATTATTAAATATTATACTGCCACTTGATATTAGTATATATTATTATCCTCATAAAATAGAATTTTCCGGTAATTATCCTATATCTGAATCAGTTTTTGAAGAATTATCTCAAAATGCTTTTAAGGAATGGAAAGATTTAAATAACAGTCAAAATTTTAATTTTGACTTATGTGAATAAAACACACTATACTGAGATATTTTATTAATAGGTCCGGAAAACCTCAATAAAATGAAGGGGGGGATTAGATGCCCTGGGGTGATGGAAGAGGACCGGAGGGACTGGGACCTATGACAGGTAGAGTAAATGGATTTTGCAGTGATGGAAGATATTATCAGACTTTTAGAGGGTTAAATTATCCGGTATATAGAAGAATAACACCTCATAGGAATCGTTATTATAGTCGTAGAAGTTTCAGGGGTTTTTATTAAAATTTAAGGCAGGGAATTTCCCTGCCTTTTTGTTATTTGTGAAGGTAAGCTGATTTATAAACAAGAAACAGATCTATTTCTTATTTTTAAAGTACGGGCTATGAGTGAAAATAATGACGCTAAAAAGTTTTATGACCTGGATAAAAAATTTGTAAATAATTATATTGCAGGGGGGATAATCTTAATGAAAAAAGAGTTAGTCCGCCGAAAGTTAACTAAACTAATTGGGTATATAAAAGAATTATCTGTTATTGAGAAATATACATTTCAGGAATATCTGGAAACCGACTTGTACATGAATATGAAGAGATAGATGATGAAATAGTATTTAATAGTGTTTCAACAGCAATTCATTTATATGAAAAATATATAAAAAAATTGAAAAATATTTAGAAAGATAAAAGAAAAAAATAACTATAAAAAGGCAGGTTAATCCCCTGCCTTTTTATAGTTTGTTGGGATTAGATAAATAATCTTATATTTATCTGATAAATTTGTATATTTAAAAACATCCTGTTATAATAAAATTAATAGTCAATTATATTAGAAATATAATATTATTTGACGTATTTTTGACGATAACTGTTAAAATTTATAGAAAATATTAAGGAGGACTTTAAAGTGGCAAAAATACTGGAATGTATTCCTAATTTTAGTGAA
>CAZOON010000035.1:0-9586 GCA_964581445.1 uncultured Halanaerobiales bacterium
CTCCACCAATTATTGCTTGAGAATTAATTACATATACTTCTTCAATATTTTTAATAAATTTATTGACCTTACCAATGTCAACATTATCACTTTCACCAGCTTTAATTGCTTCAATATCAACTTCTGTCTGTCCTGCTTTCATTCCTACAGGTACACCCATTAAATAATCAACTTTAAAACCAGGTATCATCACATCCTTTAATGTTTTAAATCTAATACCTTCATCTGTTGCGACAATAGTTCCTTTAGGCAAAAGAAATTCTTCTTTTCTTTCATTTATTAAACGAATTTTTCCCTTTGCCTTTTTAATACCCTTACGCATAGTTCCACTTGTTTCCATTACCATTTCATCTTTAAGTATAAGTTCAAATTTATGTAAGGGCACAATATTCTTTTTTTGATTATAAATCTCCTCATTAAAGGAAGCAATGAGATTCCACTTATTATTTGCTTCCTTTACTACTGGTGTAATTTCTATTGTTGTTATTGGGTACAGAAAATATAATCCTGCCAGTAGCAGAATAACTAACATTCCCAATGGTAAAAGATATTTTTTTAATCCCCTCCTTTGCAAACTATTCTTATCTCCCTTTTTTTTAGGATAAAATGGTATATTATTTTCCAGATCAACAATATTATCAAAAATTATTATTTCTTTTTTATAAGATAATTCTTTAAAACGTGGGCTGGAATTAACAAATACTATCTTTTTGGGACTTGCATTACTAACTTTTTTAATTCGATTAATATTTATTTTTCCTTTTATAATTTTTTGAACATTATCAATAACCAGAGCTATTTTCGGGGCTCTACTTTTTTCGATTAATTTAATAATATCCTTTTCATCCTGTTCTCTATTAATGTAATAAATCCTGTATCCCCTGACCTCCAAATAAATAACCCCCCTTAAGCATTTACTTTATTATTACCAAAATAAGGTTAATTATTAATCAAGTTCAATTAAATATAAAAGGGTAAAAATTGGATAAAAAAGTACAGTAGCAGCAGCAACAACCCCTGAATCATTTATTAAAAAAGTAGTAATACTTGCTGCAAATACAGCATAATATCCTGAAGATAGAACAGGATAACTATTTATTAATAATCTAATCCTTCCTTTTGGGCGTAAAAATTGAACTATTAAATATAAAATAAAAAAAACTAAAACTCTTGTCCAGATAGTATATCTCATTAATTTAATATTCATCTTTATCTTTCGAACAATAATCATAAAAACAGAATAATAATTACCCTCTAAAAAAATTTTTAAAGTTTGACCTATATGAGTTGGCACAGCTTTTATACCTTTATAATCCATATAAATAATAATTAGTATAAATGAAAAAAACAACAATAATAATACTATAGTTTTTATATAATTGAATTTTTTTCTATAAATACTTATCGCCAATACAAAACCAGCTACTCCAGCTGTTACCATACCACCAAAATTTGCCCCCAGATATGGAGAGCCAATAATAAATATAAGTAAAAATGATAAAATAATTATCCAATAATATGAATTATATTTATTGTAATCATATAATGAGCAAATATTAATAATAAAGGCACCAATTAACAAACCCATATACTCATTACCTATACCAAAGTATCTTGCTCCAATTATTGAAGAATAACCAAGTAATGTATCTCCAAGCAGCCTGTACCCATTTACTAAATCAAAAATTATTGTTAGTATTAACAATAATGTAATAATAAAAAGTTTAATAAGAGAATTCTCAAAAAATTTATTTATTATAATAATTTCTACAAGTGAAAATATAAACAATAATATTAGATATATATAATTATTTATAAAGTAAAATTGGGAAATCAACATATAATTAAATGGAATCATTAGTAATCCTATTAATAGATATGTAAAAACATATTTCAATATTACTTTTTTATACCTTAATAATAAACTTATTATAGTTAATATAATTATAGTTAATTGTAGAGCAATAAAAGCTTTAATAAAATACGGCCTCAAAAAAGATATCTTATTGATTTTTTTATGCTGAATATTTATATCTTCCCATTTTATATTCTTTTTGAAACTATCAATACAGTGTCCATTTATATTATGCTGATTAATATCCTGATTTAAAACAGTCGGTATTAAATCTCCACCAATAATAATACCTTTTCGTCTACTTGAAGCAGAACTTAAGCAGCCATGTAAATAATCTTTACCTGTAATCATTAAAAAGCTTAATTTATTTTTACTATCTGCCGGAGTTGGTACAAGTATGGAAAGCATAGTTTTATCTAAATTAATATCGTCAATAATTTTACCGATAAAATCATCTATTATCAGTAAATATTTCTCAATATATTTATCTATATTTTCAGGATTATATTCTCTAATTCTACTAATATCACCTGTCTCAATAAAAATTACATCTGCAAGATTTTTATATATTCTATATTTTTCGAATATTAATTCATAATTACTGACATAACCCCAGGGAGCATCTGAATCAAGCAAAAGTTTAGAACTAACATCCCCATAAGGCACAAAACCATTTTCATCCATTGCTAAAGAAACGATAGTCCGTCTTTCCCCTTTCATAGTATCACTATTACCAATTACAGCAATATCGATACCATTTTCTCTACTTAATTTACCAAACAAACCAATACTGGGAAGATAATAATTATTTTTGTTTAGTAATTTCAAATCATTTATTTTGCTGTTAAAAACACCCTTTTGATAATTTTCACCAATATGTGATATTTTACTCCCCTTGCAATATTTTCCTGTATTGAGGGACAAATAGGTGCTTTCGGGTTGAATTCTATCAGCTGTACGAATATTCAACAAACCAAAAGCACCTTTTTTAAAAAGAAAATCAATATTTTTTGTTTCAGTATTAATTACATCATCTATATCAAGTTGATCAATTACTATCCAGATTTGATTTACTATTTTATCCTCAGCTTCAATCTGAAAAGAAAAAAATATTAGAATAATTAAAAATTCACATAATAATATTTTTCTTATCATTAGATAATTAACCCATTAATCATTTCAATAAATATTTTTGCAACAACTCCTCTAAAATTTCATCACGATCTATAGTTCTGATCATTGTCCTGGCATCTTTATAACTGGTTATATAAGCAGGATCACCTGATAATAAATAACCAACTATTTGATTAATTGGATTATATCCTTTTTCTTCAAGTGCAAGATAAACCCTCTGTAATATATATCCTGCCTCACTAATATCTTCTTTATTCAAATTAAATCTCATAGTTTTATCATTGATATTATCTTCAGGCATAAAATCACATCCTGTATTTTTTCTCTTAAATATATAATTCTTTATGAAAAGCAAAAATCCTCTATTAATTAGGTTCAAAGACTATTTTTTTTACCTCTGCTAAAGCCTTATCAATTAGTTCTGCTTTCTTACCTCCTGCCTGAGCCATATCGGGACGGCCGCCTCCGCCACCACCTGTTATCCTGGCAACTTTGCCAATAATTTTACCGGCATGATAGCCTTTTTGTACTAAATCATCTGTAATCATAGAAACAAATATGACTTTATCATTTATATGGGAAGCCAGTACTATTAAACCTGAATCAATATTATTAAGAACTTCATCGGCCATATTCCTTAAACTATCATTATCAAGACCATCCAGCTTAGCAGTTAAAACATTAATACCAGCAATTTTTTCTAGTTTTTCAAGTAATTCATCAGACTTAGAATTAGCCAGTTTATTTTTTAATGAATCGATCTTACGTAATAATTCTTTTTGTTTATTTTCCTGTATCTTAATTTTTTCTATTAATTCATCAGGATTTGCATTAAATTCTGCAGCAGAGTTCTTAAGAATTTCTTCTCTACTATTTATATAATTAAGGGCTTCAATACCTGTAAGGGCTTCTATTCTTCTTACCCCGGCTGCAATACCACTTTCTGATATGATTTTAAATAATCCTATATCTCCAGTTCTTTTAACATGAGTTCCTCCACATAATTCAAGACTATAGTCACCCATCTTTATTACCCTTACTTCTTCACCATATTTTTCACTGAAAAGAGCAGCTGCACCCATTTCCCTGGCCTTATCTAAACTGCTAATATATGATCTTACGGGTAAATTTTCAATAATTTTTCTATTTACTATTTTTTCAACTTCAATTAATTCTTCTTCACTAAGGGCAGAATAATGACTAAAATCAAAGCGTAAACGTTTTTCACTCACTAAAGAACCGGATTGACTCACATGTTCTCCCAGTATATCTCTTAAAGCTTGATGTAATAAATGTGTTGACGAATGGTTGCTGGCTGTAGCAGCACGTCTATTTGAATATACAATAGCTTTAGTATTATCTTCTATATTAAAATTACCTTTAATTACATTTACTTTATGTACAAATAGTCCTGATTTTTTATATGTATCAATTATTTCAGCCTTATTATTATTATTTTCTAATAAACCCCTATCACCAATCTGACCTCCACTTTCAGCATAAAATGGAGTATTATCAAGAATTATTTCACCTGTTTCTCCTTCTTTGAGATTATTTGTAGTCTTTCCCTCTTTAATAATTGATAGAATTTTAGAGTTTCCTTCCAGAACATCATAACCTATAAATTCAGTTTCACAACCCAGCTCATTCTTTATTTCAGAATAAATAATATCCTCTTCCGGACCACTAAAACCAATATTTTCTCTTGCTTCCCTTGCACGGTGACGCTGTCTTTCCATTTCCATTTCAAAACCATCTTCATCAATTTCAAAATCATTTTCTTCCAGAACATCTTTTGTTAAATCCAGCGGAAAACCATAGGTATCATATAATTTGAAAGCTTTTTGCCCATTCAGAGTATGTATGTCTTTGTCTTCCATATTATTCATCATATCATTCAAGATATTTATCCCCTGATCAAGTGTCTTTAAAAATCTTTCTTCTTCAGATTTTATAACTGTTTTTATATGATCAGACTTTTGTTTTAGTTCTGGATATCCATCTGACATCATCTCAATTACTACCGGGACAATATCATAAAGAAAAGGATCCTTATAACCCAATTCTCTACCATATCTTACGGCCCTGCGTAAAAGCCTCCTGATAACATAACCTCTTCCCTCATTAGATGGAAGGGCACCATCAAAAATAGCCATGGTAATAGCTCTACTATGATCTGCAATAACACGATAAGCCATCCTTATATCATCACTATTACTATAACTTATATTTCTATTGTTCTCAACATAGTCTATTATCGGTTTTAGAAGATCAGTTTCATAATTAGAATCCACCCCCTGCAAAATAGAGGCAATCCTTTCCAGGCCCATACCAGTATCTATATTTTTATTGGGTAATGTCAAGTATTCACCATCTTCAGTATAATTATACTGAGTAAAAACCAGATTCCATATCTCGAGATAACGGTCTCCTTCTCCTCCCAGAACGTCTTCACTACTATTGCTGTATTCCTCTCCCCTATCATAATGTATTTCAGAACAGGGTCCACAGGGACCTGTACCAATCTGCCAGAAATTATCTTTTTTCCCCATCCTTACTATACGCTCTTTAGAAACACCTACCTGTTCATGCCATATATCAAAAGCCTCATCATCATCTTTATAAATAGTAATCCATAATCTATCTTCAGAAAAATTTAAAACCTCAGTTACAAATTCCCAGGCCCATTCAATTGCATCCTCTTTAAAATAATCTCCAAAAGAAAAATTACCCAGCATTTCAAAAAAAGTCTGGTGTCTGGCTGTTTTCCCTACATTTTCTATATCATTTGTACGAATACACTTTTGACTGGTCGCAATTCTTCTTTTTGGAGGTTCTTCTTGTCCATTAAAATATGCTTTAAAGGGTGCCATTCCTGCATTAATCCATAATAAACTCGGATCATCTTTAGGAACCAGTGGTGCACTGGGAAGTATTAAGTGTTCTTTGTCTTTAAAAAAATCAAGAAAAGCCTGTCGTAATTCATTACCGATCATATGTATACACTCCCTTTTTGCTAACAAAATAAATATATCTCAATTTTTGCTTAATATGTACTTTTTTATAATACTATAAAAAGTAGTGTCTTGTCAACATAACTGATTATTGTCAAATAGGGAAAAATGCTTAATTAGAAACTGAACTAACACCTTTAAACTACCGGCAATAGGGATAGCAAACAGTAATCCCCATATTCCCAACAACTCTGCCCCGGCAAGTAAGGAAAAAATTACAGTCAGAGGATGAAGACCAACATTTTCACTAAGAATCTTGGGGGCAATAATAACACTTTCTATCTGCTGAATAATAACAAATAATAAAATTACTGCTACTGCTTTCAGAGGAGAAGACAAACATGCTATTAAAACAGCAGGCAATGAACCAATTATCGGACCGATATAGGGGATTATATTTGTTATCCCGGTAAGTAAACCAAGTAATAGATAAAATTTTACTTTCAAAAAATACAAACCTGCTGTCCCCAGGATACCTACAACTATGCTTATCCAGATCTGACCCCTTACAAAACCCACAAATATATTATTAATTTCCTTTAACAATTGATAACAAAATTTTCTTTCTTTAAGAGGAAATAATCTGATAAATGATCTACGAATAAAATATATATCTTTTAATATATAATATGTTATTATAGGAGCTAATAACAGGCTAAAAATAAGGGATATTGAGTTTATTATTTTCTCGGTAGTTTTTTGAATGATGTTCAATACATAATTTTCCAGCTGATGTAAAGATTTATTCAAGCTGTCTTTAAAAACAGGTGGAATTTGTAACCTATTAAACTTATCCTGAATAATATCACAGTAATCTTGAATTGAGTTTATTATTATCGGTATAGAAGTTGCCAGATCTTGCATTTCATTTATAACCGCGGGAAAAAGAAACAGACTTGAAAAAACTATAATATTAAGAATAACAATTAATAAAAGTAGTAATGATCCCCGTCTTGAAAATCCCTTTTTTTCCATATAACTTATAAAGGGATTAAATAAATAAGCCAGGATAATCCCCAATAAGAAAGGAAGTAAAACTATCCTGACAAGATATAAAAAATATATTATTATTACTATCAACAAAAACATTAAAATTACTTTAACTTTTCCACCCCAGAACTTTAACAAAATACTAAACCCCATTCCATTTTTTATATATTATGGCAGAAAAATATAAAGTTATACCTTTTTTAATATATTAAAATTATTTATTACCCCCGAGAATACCTGATAAATCATTACCATTCAAACCCACATATACTTTCGGTACTTCACCTAGTATAGTAACTTCTACAACAGGAACATCAGCTTTCACAGTAGTAATCTTACTAGAAAAAGGGATAATCAATTTCATTTTAACACCTATCTGTAAATAAATTTTATGGCGGGTCTGGTTTATTCCAGCTGACTCAAAACTATCTTTTACCTGGGGGGGAGTTGTAAAACCAACAGGGATTATACGTGCATTTATATCCGGGCCCAGGGCAGAAAGAATATCCAGGCCGATAATCTTCAAAAGAGGAATAGCTACTTTTTTTCTGGTGACCTGTTCCAGTTTAGATTGAATTGCAAGAGAAACCCGGGAAGAAAATTTATTGATTTCCCCTGTATTGGGCTGCATAAGGACAATATTACCATTATTATCCAGCCGGTAATTAATAAGTTTTTCATAATCAATATCTTTTATCTGTTTATCAACAGCCTCATTTATTGCTCTATTGGCAATTTTTACAGCTTCAGCTTCAGCAAGACTAAAAAATAATGGTAAAAGAGTATTATGTATAAGAACAAAGATCATAAGTAAAATAACAATAAAAATCAATAAACTAACACATGAACGAGTCATAAATTTATCCCCCCTTCAACTATAATATGTTATCATAAGGGGGGATGTGAAAAATATTATATAATTTTAATACAACCAAAACGTCTCTTGCCTACCTGAATTACCATTTCATTTTCGACTTTTATATCAATATTAATCTTCTTATATTTTTCATTATTAATCCGCACTGCACCCTGTTTTATCATCCGCCGGGCTTCACTATTGCTATCAACAAAACCAGTAGCAGCTACCAGTTTTACTATCCAGATTTCTCCATCTTCCAGCTGCTTCTCATCAATCTCAATTACTGGCATATCTTCTGGATCCTCTCCCTGTGAAAAGACCCTTTCAAATTCTTTTTCTGCTTTAGCTGCTTTATCTTTATTATGGTATTCACTAACAATTTTGCAGGCCAGTTCCTTTTTGATATCCATGGGATTTGTTTTCTTATCAGCCAGTATTTGTTTGATTTCCTCCAGTCTTTCCAGAGATATATCAGTTAAAAGCTTAAAATACCTAACTATTAATTCATCGGGAATAGACATTACTTTACCATACATATCAACTGCTTTATCATAAATGCCAATATAATTATCCAGACTTTTACTCATCTTATTTACACCATCAAGGCCTTCCAGTAAAGGCATCATCATAATTACCTGCGGTTCCTGTCCATATTCTTTCTGTAGATTTCTGCCCACTAATAAATTAAATCTTTGATCAGTTCCTCCCAATTCAATATCAGCTTCAATGGCTACTGAGTCATAACCCTGCATCAAAGGATAAAAGAATTCATGTACACTAATCGGTTTATTATTTTCATACCTATTAGCAAAATCATCTCTTTCCAGCATTCTGGCAACTGTATATTTTGAAGATAATTTTATTACATCTGCAAAATCCATCTCTCCCAACCAGGAACCATTAAAAACAAGATTTGTCTTATCTTTATCAAGTACCCGGGAAAATTGTTCCTGATATGTACGTGCATTTTCTTTTACCTGTTCTTCTATCAGCTGTTTTCTTGTCTTTGACTTTCCAGAAGGATCACCAATACGTCCGGTAAAATCTCCTATTATTAAATAAACCTCATGTCCGAGGTCCTGAAACTGTTTCAACTTTCTCAATACAACTGTATGCCCCAGATGAATATCGGGAGCTGAAGGATCTAATCCCAATTTCACTTTAAGTGGTCTTCCCTCTTTTTCTGCTTCTACCAACTTTTCCCTTAAGTCCTCTTCAGATATTAAATCACTTACTCCTCTTATCAATATCTGCATTTGCTTATCAATATTCATTTATTTGCCCCTTAATTTATCAGGCATTCACCTCCGATATTTAAAAAATTACTAGCATTAATTATAACAAATTAAGATTAGACAAACAAGTCCTACAATTAATTATCTTTTTATGATATAATAAATTTCTGTAAGGAGGTAATTCAATGTTGAAAATAAAAAAGAGATATATAATCTCTATAATAATCTTGCTTATAGCACTTATTTTTGGTGTATCTCTTGGTGCTATAACCTGGATAATCAAAGACACACCCGATATTACAAATTATAAAGGATCCTATGAAGCAACTCTTATTTATAGTGCAGATGGTCAGCTTCTTACTAAGTTATTTAAAGAAAACAGAATATATGTACCTCTGGAACGAATTCCAGAAGATCTAAAAAAAGCTATAATTGCTATTGAAGATACCAATTTTTACGTTCATCATGGTATAGATTTCTGGGGAATACCCCGGGCATT
>CAZOON010000036.1:0-9548 GCA_964581445.1 uncultured Halanaerobiales bacterium
CTACAAATGCAGATATTACTGAAGATGGAGTAATAATTGATGGAGAGATTGAAGCAGGGGCCATTTATGTAGCAGAAATTCCTGAACAGCCTGTTCATTTTGTACATGATAGTTTTCAATTTAGCGAAGTTTTAGAGGTAGCAGGGGCTCTTCCTGAAATGTTTGTGTACACAAATGCAGTAATTAAAAGGGTATCATATAATTTTAATGAAGAAGATAATGAAATTGAAGTAAATATAACGATTAATTTCTTTGCAAAGGTAACAGAACCAAAACAGGTTAGAGTTGTGACAGATATTATTAGTGACCTGGTTGAAGTTGAAAGAGAGTTATTAAGGGTTGAGGATGTTGTTGGAGAAGATATAGTTTATGAAACAGTAACAGGCAGGATAAATGTACCTGCTGATAAACCTGATATTGAAAGGATACTGGAAGCAAATGCAATGGTTATGGACGTGAATTCATTTACTGAAACTGATGGTGTAATGATTGAAGGTACTATTGAAGGAAGTATTTTGTATGTTGGTATTGTGGAAGAAGGACCTCAACAACCGGTACATTATACTGAGCAAAATATTAATTTTGATAATTTTGTTGAGATTCCTGGAGCAAAAGAAGACATGAATACTCATGTTGAAGTAACAGTACAAAGGGTTAGTTTTGAAAAGATAAATGACCGGACAGCTGAAATTACTGTAGTACTAAGCAAATTTGCTAAGGTAACAGAATTTAGACAGCTTGAAATTATAACTGATTTAGTTGTAGTATCACCTGCTGTAAAGGATGAATGTCCACCTTCTTATATCGTCTATGTAGTTCAAGCAGGAGATACACTATGGAAAATATCAAGGAGATATCATACTACTGTGGAAGCTCTTTTAAACGCTAATCCTGATATTGATCCTAATAATTTACAGATAGGAGATAAAATTTGTATTCCGGATCGAATAATTGATCCAAAAGGTTAATTATTAAAGGACTGCAGGAAAAAACCTGCAGTCTTTTTTTTATCATTATTCTTTTATGTACATATAATGATTATAAGAAAAAATAAAATGCATTTTTATTAAAGAGGTGAGATTATGGCTAAAAAAAAGAAAAGCAAAAAAAGGAATGTAATTTTGAATTTAAGTAAAGTTAAAAAAATTATAAAAATCCGAAAGGTTTAGAGAGGAGTGTTGATTTTTGAACCAGCAACTTCAAATTAGTGAACCTGTTGCCCGCAGAACGGTAGAAAGTGAAGTGATTAGAAATGTTGGTATACCTTCAAGTCTTCCATCTGCAGAACGGGTGGTAAGTGTTAATGCCAGACTTGAAATAACTGAAGCCACTGCTGGTACAGGTAGTATCGTTTATAGTGGTATAATCAGGTCTACAATATATTATGCTTCTCAAGATGATCCTTCAAATGTCGTAAGTATCAGGAGAAATTTTAATTTTACAGAAAGGGTATCTGTACCAGGGGCACGCCCTGGAAATGAAGTCAATGTTGATGGGATAATTTCTGATATTGATTTTTATCTGATAAATGATAGATTAATTGGGGTTGAATATCTAGTAACAAGTGATATTGAGATTACTTCAGCAGAAAGGATAACTTTTGTTAATGATATACCTGATGTTGAAATAAGGAGACAAAAATACAGAATTAGAAAAGAATTAAAGGAGCAAAATTACAGGAGACAGTTTACATCTCTGGAAAGAATATCTGATAATAATCCTGATATTAAAAGGGAAATAAATATTGATTCAGATATTCAATTAATTGATATAACAGCAGGTGAAGATCGGGTAATTGTAAGAGGAATAGTTAGAAGTGATTTTCTCTATTTATCCACTACAGGGAAGGTTGAATACACTCAATTAGAATTTCCTTTTGAAGAAAGTTTTGTTTTTAGAGGTGTAAGCTCAGAAATGTCACCATTTGTGGAGGTAAATATTATTAATGAAGAAGTTAATAAAATCGATGAACGAAGAGTCAGACTAAATATAAATGTTCTATTTAAAGTACTTGTGGTTGTTGAAGAAGTAGTTGAAATACCAACTGAAATTGTGAGTCCTGTAGAGGTATTTCCTGTTAGAAGAACAGTTATTGTAGAGAGGATTGTGGCAGAAGAAAGAACACGTATTCAGGCTAGAGGACAAATCCAGATTCTGGAATCCAGTCCAGATATTGATAGGATTATTAGAGCAAGTGGCAGATTAGAGGGTGGAAGTCTTGTTTCTGAAGCGGTATCTGCTGGTGTTTCTTTAAGTGGAGTTGTTGATGTTAATGTAATTTATGTAGCAAATTTGCCAGATCAACCTGTATATTTTGCTTCAGATGATATATCTTTCAATTATTTTGTTGATATACCTGAAGTAAATGCAGATATGAATGTGTTTGCGGATGTAAAAGTATTAAAGACTGAGGCCAGAAAAATTAATGAAAGAGAAATTGAGATAAGGGCAATCCTTGATGTAAATATACTTGTTACAGAAGATGTACGTGTTTCTATAATTGTTGATGTAAGTGAGACACCTGCGGGTGAAGTGGATACAGGATTTATTTTTTATACAGTTCGTCAGGGGGATACATTGTATTTAATAGCACAGAGATATGGTGTTTCAGTTAATAGACTGATTTCCATAAATAATATAAGTAATCCCAATCAACTAAAAGTTGGTCAACGTTTAAGGATACCAAGATCTTAAAAAAATGGGGTATTAATCCCATTTTTTTAAGATTTTTTTTATATTAAAATAGAAAAAAGGAGGAATATTAAGGGTGATTGCTGAATAAATAAATATATTAATTAATAGAGGAGGCTTAATTAATGAATAAAGATTTCCAGAATTTTATGGTGAAAAAGTTAGATGAGCTTAAAGAGTCAGGTTTATATAATAATATTAGAAAACTGGTAAGCCCACAGGGGGCATGGGTTACTATAAGTGGAAAAGAAGTATTGAATTTTAGTTCGAACAATTATCTTGGACTTGCAAATCATTCAGAGACTGTAAAAGCGGCTAAGGAAGCTCTTGATAAATATGGTATTGGGCCTGGAGCTGTCAGGACAATTGCGGGAACAATGAGTTTGCATGAAGAATTAGAAGAAAAATTGGCTAAATTTAAAAAGGTTGAAGCTACCTTAACTTTTCAGTCTGGTTTTAATTCTAATCTGGCAGTTATACCTGCTTTAGTTGGTAAAGGAGATACTATTTATAGTGATGAGCTAAACCATGCCAGCATTATAGATGGGTGTCGTCTTTCTGGAGCAAAAATAAAGGTTTATAAACATGGAAATATGGATTCTTTGCAAGAGATATTAAAAGATGAGGTAGATGGAAGAAAATTAATTGTTACAGATGGGGTATTCAGTATGGATGGAGATGTAGCACTACTTCCTGAAATAGTTGAATTAGCAAACGCTAATAATGCAATGGTAATGGTTGATGATGCTCATGGGGAAGGTGTACTTGGTACACATGGTCGAGGTATAGTAGATCATTATAATTTGCATGGACAGGTAGATGTAGAAATAGGCACTTTTTCCAAAGCGATTGGTACAGTTGGAGGATGTGCTGCAGGGAGTAAGACATTAATTGAATATCTAAAACAAAAAGCAAGGCCTTTTTTATTTAGTTCAGCAGTAACTCCCCCTGATGTTGCAGCAACTATTAAGTCTATTGAAATTTTGGAGAGAGATGATTCATTAGTCAGGAAATTATGGGATAATGGAAATTATTTTAAAGGTAAAATGTCTGAAGCTGGATTTGATGTAGGCGATAGTAAAACTCCAATTACACCCGTTATGATAGGGGAAGCAAGATTGGCTTCTGAATTAAGTGCTAAATTATTTAAAGAGGGAGTATTTGCTCAATCGATAGGTTTCCCAACAGTTCCTCGTGGCAAAGCAAGGATTAGAGTTATGATTTCTGCTACTCATTCAAGAGATGACCTTGATTTTGCCCTTAACAAATTTAAAAAGTCAGGAAAAGAATTGGATTTAATATAAATTAACTGGCCCCTTAATTGGGGTTTTTTTATTTTAGTAGATAAATAATTTAATAAAAATATTGGTATAATATATTATGGTGATAAGATGAAAAAAGGTATAAATCTACTTTTGCTTTTTATGCCCATGAGTCTTTTTTTTCATTATTATTATGAAGGATCTATCTGGGTGTTTGTTACTGCTTCACTTGCAATAATACCTTTAGCCGCCAAAATGACATGTATTACAGATAAAATAGCAAATTTTATCGGACCTGCTCACGGCGGCTTACTAAATGTCACATTTGGTAATGCTACAGAGCTAATTATTTCATTTTTTGCAATTTTAAATGGTTTGTTAAATGTAGTAAAAGCAGCTATAACAGGTTCAATTTTAATGAACCTGCTACTTGTACTGGGTTTGAGTTTTTTTGTTGGTGGTTTGAAACATAGAACTCAAAAATTTGATAGATTAATAGCAATAACTAATAGCACAATGTTAATGTTGGCTGTAATTGCTATGCTGATACCAGCAATATTTTATTTTGCTTCCTCTAATATAAAGACAATTATTCTGGGCCGCCTGAGTATAGGAGTTGGACTAATATTATTTGCTACATATTTAAGTAGTCTATACTTTACTCTGGTAATACATGAAAACGAGTTAGAAAGGAAAAGCACACATAATGTTTATAAAGAAAATGAGAATGTATTTATCTTAATAATTATGCTTTTATTATCTACCAGTTTAATTGCCCTGGAAGCAAATATATTAGTGGGCTCAATAAATAATATATCTGAAAAGCTAAATGTTTCTCCTGTTTTTATAGGGATTATTGTTTTGCCAATTATTTCAAATGTGGCTGAAAATTATACAGCTATTAATATGGCTCATAAGGATAAAATAGATCTTAGTATAAATATTGCTGTTGGTTCAAGTATACAGGTTTCTCTTTTTCTTGTTCCATTATTAATCTTTATAAGTCATTTAATAGGAAAACCCATGAATGTATTATTTAATGTTCTTGAAATAAGTACTATTTTTATTTCAGTACTTGCAATAAATGTTGTCTATCTACAGGGTAAATCTAATTGGTTTGAGGGATTACAACTTATAGCAGCTTACCTGATAATAGCTATTGCTTTTTATTATGCCTGAGGGATTTTGAGTTTTTGTCCTGGATATATAAGATTAGTCTTTAGTTTATTTATTTGTTTTATATTGTGGACAGTGTTATTATATTTTTGGGCAATTAGCCACAGTGAATCTCCCTTTTTTACAGTATAAAGAAAGTATCCTTGATTATAATTTTGAGTAAATTTATTTTTAATTATCACTGCAGTACCAATCTTGACCAGATCATATAATTCTTCTACATTATTATTGTACATCCTTACACAGCCATTTGATACAGATTGCCCGATAAGCCAGGGTTTATTTGTACCATGTATACCATGTACTCTTTTAGTAAATTGCATCCAGCGTGTACCAAGAACTCCACCTGGATTTTTAATTTTTTTTAATATTTTATGATTACCTATTGGAGTTGGGGTTGATTTTTTCCCAATGGCTACAGGATATATTTTTTTAATTATTCCCCCGTATTTTAATAATAATCTGTGTGAAGAAAGTTCAATATTAATTTGATATTGCCCCATTATTTCACCTTCCTGGATGTAATATATGGAATCCCTCTGATAACCTTTGTTATTTCTGCATTATTTATGTTATAATATAAAAGCCAGTCAGTGGATTAAGAGGGATTGATAATATGAAAAAGATTACTTTATTATTAATAATACTTATAATGTTAATTACTAATTTGATTTATATTAATAATAATAAAAATATTGAAGTTTACTCAAATCTCAATGAAGATATCTTAGAAATCAGGGAAAGTAATACATCTTTAAAAATAATGACTTATAATATTCAGCATGGGGTTGGTATGGATAATAGATTAAATTTAAATAGAATTTCCCGGGTGATTAATAAAGGAGGAGCAGGTATTATTGGTTTAAATGAGGTTGATAAGAGAATGCCAAGATCACTCTTTATTAATCAAGCAAAAAAAATTGCAGGTGATTTAAATATGACTTATGTTTTTGGGCCTACATTCAAGTTAGGATTGAGTAGTTATGGTAATGCTTTGTTGACAGTTTATCCTGTGCTTGAAGTAGATAATATTATTCTGCCAGGTAATGGACGTGAGCCTCGTGGTCTTCTTGAAGCCAGGTTATTAATACCAGGTTTTGGTGAGATGCTTGTTTTAACTACCCATCTTTCTCTTCAAGAAGAGGCACGTAGAAGTGAAATTAATTTTTTGCTGAATTATCTAGAAAATCTTAATGAAGCAGCTATATTACTTGGTGATTTTAATACTGAGCTGAAAGGTATGGGAAATTTTACTGCCTTATCTTATCAGGAAAAAACCTATCCGGCTAATAGACCAGGTACTGGCATAGATATGATTTTTGTTAATTTTCCTGCTGATTATGAGCTTTATACAATTATGTCAGATGGCTCTGACCATCTGCCTCTTTTTATGAATATAGATATAAGAGATTTGATTTAAATTCTTGACTATTTATTGTATAATTATTATAGTAAGTAATTATATAATAAGTGATAAGGAGTATTAAAAATGGATAAAATAATTGTTCCTGCACCTGCAAAAATAAATCTATCTCTTGATATTATCGGATTTAGATCTGATTCATATCACGATTTAGAGATGATTATGCAGTCTATTGAGCTCCATGATGATATTATTATTGAAAAAAATAATAAAAAGAGAATAGTAATATCTACATCAGTTAAAAATCTTCCTGAAGGAAGAAAAAATCTTGCCTATCAGGCCGCAAGTAAAATTTTGGAAAAGTCAGGTATAAAAGAAGGAGTATCCATCCATATTAATAAAAAGATACCTATATCGGCAGGCCTGGCAGGGGGAAGTACTGATGCAGCAGCTACATTAAAAGGAATAAATCTTCTTTTTGATTTGAATTATAGTTATAAAGAATTAGAAGTTTTAGCTGGACAAATTGGTTCTGATCTGCCTTTTTGTTTAAGAGGTGGCACTGTATATGCGACAGGTAAAGGTAATATATTAAAACAGTTACCAGATTTAGGACCTATTGAATTGCTAATTATTAAGTTGCCAATTGAAATAAGTACTACTGATGTTTATAAAAGATATGATATATTACAAGAGGATATTAATGTTCCTACAAATAATTTATTAAATATTATAATGAGTGGTAAAGAAATTAAATGGGATGAAGGGTGGCGAAATGTATTGGAAGGAGTAACATCAGAATTAGTACCCGAAATAAAGAAAATAAATAAATTTTTTGCTGATAATAATATATTTAGTATGATGTCTGGTAGTGGCCCTTCAGTTTTTGCTATTATTGATAGTCAAAATAAAAAAGATTTAATTAAAAATAAGCAATCAATTTTTCCTGGAGATAAAATTTTTACAAGGATGGTAAAAAAGGATTTCATGGAATTATGGTGAAATGAATATATATATTTTATAGGAGTAGAGGGGGAGTATCAAATGAATGTTGATGCAATTATTTTGGCTGGTGGTAGAACTAATAATAAGTTGAGAAGGTATTCAAAGGCTGAACATGAAGCATTAATTAAAATTGCAGATACTCCAATGGTAGAGTATGTAATAAAAGCAGCTAGAAGCTCAAAATATATTAATAATCTTGCTATAGTTGGACCAGCTGAAGAAATAAAAAAATCAGTTAGTGAAAAAATTGATATAATAGTTAATTCTACTTATACTTTATTAGATAACATTAAAAGAGGTCTTGAAATATTAAATAATGATGATTATGTTTTGATTATTACATCTGATATTCCTTTGATTACAGATGAGATAATTGATGATTTTATTCAATCCTGTATGAATAAAGATGCCGATATATTCTACCCCATTGTTTCCAAAAAAGTTAATAAAATGTCTTATCCGGGAGTAAAAAGGACCTATGTACATCTTGTAGAAGGTACTTTCACAGGTGGAAATATTATGTTAATTAAACCTGCTGTATTGTATAATACTCTGGATTTATTGAATAAAGTAATAATCTGGAGAAAAAAGCCCTGGAGACTAAGTCAATTACTTGGTTTTAAATTTGTATTTAAATTTATTTTTGGTACTTTGACCCTTTCTGAGATAGAAGATAGGGTAGCTAAACTAACAGGTTATAAAGGAATGGGTATGATTTCAAGACATCCAGAAATAGGTTTTGATGTAGATAAACCAAAAGACCTTATTATGATGAGAGAAAAATACATATTTTAATTAAATAAAATTATTAAATATTTTATCTGATATTTCTTTTCTTTTTGTTTCAAGTTGTTGAAAATTCATAGCATTGATATAATATTTTTCAAGTATATCATGTTTTGTTTTTGTTTCTTTTAGTAAATTAATTGATTTATTTATTATATTTTCGTAAATTTTTTTATTATATTCTATTTCTTTTATATCTAATTTTTCAGTGTCAACACAGGATAACATATCAATTAATTTATCGTTTTTATTTTCTGGATTAATAACATGAGGCGGTGTGCCATCAATAATTGCTATATTAAGTTCTTTGATTATTATGCTGTCAATACTCTCAGGGTCAAATGAACAATGTAGATATAAAATCTCAAAACCATGCTCAAAGGCATAATTTGCTATTTTTTTAGTCATGGTTGATTTGCCAGTACCTGGTTTTCCTTTTATGATATATCTTTTATCACAATTTGATGTAATATTATCAAGAAAATTTACCGGCCCTTCAGGTGTTAAAGCACTTGCGAATAGATGTCTCTGGAGACCGGGAGAAATACTAAGAATTGGAGGGAATATTTCATTGATTAGCTCTTCACTGATTTTATTAGCAGTATTTTTATCAAATGTGTTTTGATATTCTGATTCCCAGATATCATGAATTTTTTTAGCTATATATAAATATCTATAAATTTTTTCATAATTATTTTTTATTTTAGCATTTAATATCATAATATTTTCTTTTTGATATAGTAAATAATTTTCATTCCAGTAATTTCCGAAATTAATAATTTCTTCTACTGCTCCAGGATTTTCTGGATCAACAATATGAGGGGCAGTTCCATCAATAAGAGCAGTTTTTAATTCAGGTATTACTACCCCGTCTATAGATTCATTATCTGAGGAGCACCAGTGCAACTCGATATTATAATTTTGCTCCCGGGCTTCCTGGCCTATTTTTTTCATGAAACTTGATTTGCCTGTTCCGGGACCACCTTTAATTATATATACTTTTTCGCTTTTAAAAGGAACATAATTATAGAATGAATAAAAACCTTTATATGTATTACCTCCGGGAAAATAATTTCTTATTTTTCCTTTTTTCATAACTTAACACCCCTTAATAATGTAAATTATTATTAGGATATGCAAAATGTAATATTTTGTTATAATTATTTTTGAAAATATTTATGAAAGGAGACAAACATGAGTAGAGTAGATATTAGAAAAAAGCTAGAAAAAATTTCTTTTAATAATCTGGACACCTTTGTTCTTTC